>JAZGGY010000106.1:0-4357 GCA_036480675.1 bacterium
CCACCGAGAGCACGCCCAACGTGTTGGGGCCCACGTATCGCGCGCCGTGTTCGCGCGCCGCCGCGTCGATGGCCATCACGTCCCATATCGGCACCCGGTCGGGAACCAGCACGGCCAACTTGACGCCGCCGGCGAAGGCCTCCAACGCGGCCTCCTTCACCGCCGGCCCGGGCACGAATACGACGGCCGCGTAAACCTCCCCTACCGCCTCGGCCGCCGCGGCCACCGTGTCGAAGACCGGGACGCCCTCGACTTCCTCGCCGCCGTGGCCCGGGGAGACGCCGGCGACGACGTTGGTCCCGTAGCCCTTCATAAGGCGCGTACGGGCTCGACCTTCGCGGCCGGTAATACCGGCCACGAGAACTTTATCCGCTTTACTCACTAAGATCGACATGTCAGGGCGTCTTCTTCAAATACTCCGCCAACCCCGGGATGGGTAAAATTATCCGGCCGCCGCCGTTACCCCGGCCGCGGCACTCCACTTCGCACGCCAGGCACTCGCTGCAGCGGCCCCGCGCCGCCTCCTCGGCGCCGATATTTAAGGCCGGCCTGCCGTCGTCCAATTTGAGGATTTGCGGGACGCAATCCGCTACGCATACTTTGGAATCGCAGCTCTCGCATTGCGCGTAATCGTAGGAGACGGTACCGCCGGTAACGGTCCGGAAAGAGTACGACGAGTTGTGCGGGAGGCCGGGAGGCTTCTCGTGACGAACGCCGTAATCGTAACCGTCCACGAGCTCCCGCAGCCGCCGCGCGCAATGCCGCGCCGGCGCATCCTTGCCGTAGCACTCCACCGGCGCGGGCAAGTCCTCCGTATATTCGGTCAGTATCCGGATGGCGCGTTCTTCCTGGTTGCCGCCCAGCCGCTCGACGCAGGGAACGTCGAGCCAAACCTCGCGGAAGGCCTTGACCAGGCCCCGCGCGGAGTGGAACTGCTCCTGGCTGGCGACGCCCGAGCCGGACCCGAAGTAGCCGACGACGTTCTTCTGGGCCAGCAGGATTCGCGCCGCGCGGTAAACCTTGCTCGCCGGCGGGTTGCCGGAGGTATCGCAGAAGTCGGCGATCTTGAAACCCTCGGCCAGCGCGGCGTCCATCGACATCATCGAGCCGCCGCCGCCGGCGCCGTGGAACGCGACGCAGCGGTCTTCCGGCGCGAAGCCCTCCGCGAGCTGTACGAAATAAAACGTGCCGCGGTAGTCGTCCTTCTCGACGTTGTAGGCTATAAGGTCTAATTCGGTGGGGGGCCGGTCGAACTCGCGGGCGACCTGCACGCCGAGCTCCGGGTGCCGGTAAACGGCGTAGTCGTCCGCCGTGACGCGGCAGTCCGCGGCCACGACCTCGCCCTCGTCCGTTACGACCAGCGGGTTTATCTCCGCCGCCCGGGCCTCGGCGTCGCGGGCGACGCGCCACAGCTTCACCAGAACGTCCGCCACGGCCACGAGCTCCCGGCCCGCAAGGCCCGCGCGCCGCGCCAGCTCCCGCGCCTCGTAGCCGTATAGGCCGCGCGCCGCGTCGAGGTATCTTTTTACCAGCGCCTCCGGATGGGCGGCCGCGATATCCTCGACGCCGGTGCCGCCGACGGACGAGAATATAAGGAGGGGCATCCGGGCGTCGTTGTCGACGACGACCGCGGCGTACATCTCGCGTGCGACGTTCAACTTCCGCTCGACGAGGACGACGTCGCAACGCTGGCCTCTAAACGTGCGGCCCAAAAAGTCGCGGCCGGCGACGCGCTCCGCGGCCATAGCGTTTTCGGCGAACTTAATGCCGCCCACGGCCGCCCGGCCGGTTATGAATACTTGGGCCTTCAGGACGACCGGCGCGCCGATCTCCCGCGCTATGACCGCGGCCTCCGCGGCCGAGCGTGCGGCGCGTCCCGGCGGGATATTCACGCCCGCCCGCCGCAGGAGTTCTTTACCCTGATATTCGTATAGACGGGCCATAATAACGGCTGATATACGCGGTAAAATTGCGCACGCTTGAGGCCGCAACGACTTAACGGCGCCAATTATAAGATTATCGAGAACCGCGTTGCAATAAAATAACGGCGACCTACCCCCGCGGTAAACGCCGGCCCAAAGAAATTTCGCAATAGGGCGTTAGTTTTCTTTTGACAGGTATTAATATATAATGTTATAGTCGCAACGGTCGGCGATGCGGCTCGACAAATTCCTAATAGTCGCGCGGTTAGTGAAGCAGCGCGCACGGGCTAAAGAAATGTGCGATGCGGGGCACATTAAAATCGGCGGTAAGAGCGCCAAACCGGGCCGCAACGTCAACGAGGGCGAAACGGTCGAGCTTACGTTTCCGCGCCGGCGCCTCGTCGTACAGGTAACGACGGTGCCGGCGGCGAAATCGGTCTCCAAGGAAGTGGCCCGCACGCTGTACGACGTCGTCGCCGAAGAGCGGACGGGCGAATTGGAATGACCGAGGATGCGAAAAAGTTCCTAGCCGAAGCAACGGCGTTAAAAACCGCGGCCGAGAAAGCGGCGGCCGCCGTTTCCGATGGAAAAGCGCTCGAGCGTTGGCGCATAAAATTCCTCGGTCGGAAATCGCCGCTGGGCCGGCTGAGTAAAAGCCTCACCTCGCTGGCCGAAGGTGACAGGCCCGCGGCGGGCAAAGCGCTCAACGAGCTCCGGAAAGACCTCAAAGCCGAGTACGAATCGCTTCAAAAACGGCTCGGCCCAAAAAAAGCCGGCGCCGACGAAGCGCGCCCGGACTATACGCTGCCCGGCGTACAGCCGCCCATCGGCACGCTCCATCCCCTGACCAAGACCTATTATGAGATCACGGCGTTCTTCGCCTCCTTGGGTTTCAACGTCGCCCACGGCCCGGAGGTGGAAGACGAGTTCCACAACTTCGGCGCGCTCAACTTCCCGCCCGACCACCCGAGCCGCGACGCCCAGGACACGTTGTACGTAAATGACGAGTGGCTGCTCCGGACTCACACGTCGCCGGTGCAGATACGAGTGATGTTGGAACAGCGACCGCCGCTGCGCGTAATCGTCCCGGGCCGCTGCTTCCGCGCCGACGCGGTGGACGCCTCCCACTACCCCGTCTTCCACCAGGTCGAGGGTTTGTTGGTAGACGAAAACGTATCGCTGGGGGACCTCAAAGGGACGCTGGCCGCCTTCGCCGAGTACCTCTTCGGCCCGGACACCAAGATGCGCTTCCGGCCCCACTTCTTCCCCTTCACCGAACCCTCGGCGGAAGTGGACATCTCGTGCGTGGTATGCGGCGGGGAAGGTTGCAGGACTTGCGGCGGCAAGGGCTGGCTCGAGGTCGCCGGCGCCGGCATGGTCCACCCCAACGTCTTCCGCAACGTCGGGTACGATCCCGAACAATGGGCCGGCTACGCTTTCGGCATGGGCGTCGAACGCATCGCCATGCTCAAGTACGGCATCGACGATATCCGCCTCTTCTACGAAAACGACTTCGCGTTCCTGAAGCAATTTTAAACCGATGAAGTACAGCCTCAAATGGCTCCGCGATTACTGCCCGGCCAACGTGCCGGCCGACAAGCTGGCCCAACAGCTCACCATGGCCGGCCTGGAGGTCGAGTCGCTCGGCCGCGTCGGCGACGACGTCGTCCTGGACGTGGACATCGTCCCGGTGCGCAGCGACTGCCTTTCGATGGTGGGCCTGGCGCGGGAGATCTCCTTCCTCACCGGCGCGCCGCTTACGCTGCCGCCGGTACTCATTAAAGAAGTACGCATTCCCAAGGAATTCTCCGTCGACGTAGACCTCGTCGACCGGGACTTATGCCCCCGTTATTCCGCCCGGATCGTGACCGACCTGCGGGCGGGCGCGTCGCCGCCTTGGCTCGCCGAGAGGCTGGAGGCGGTTGGCGTCCGTTCGCTCAACAACGTCGTCGACATCACCAACTTCGTGAACCTGGAAATGGGCCAGCCGCTGCACGCTTTCGACCTCGCCAAGCTCCGGGGCCGCAAGCTCGTCGTCCGGCGCGCCGCCGCGGGGGAAAAACTCGTCCTCATCGACGGCCAGGAACTCGCGCTGTCGCCCGAGGACCTCGTAATAGCGGACGCCGAAGGGGCGATAGCGCTGGCGGGCGTCATGGGCGGCCGAGACAGCGAGGTGTCGTCTTCCACCGAGGCCGTCGTAATCGAGAGCGCGCACTTCGACCCGGTTAGCGTTCGCCGCACCGCGCGACGCTACGGCCTGTCTACCGAATCGTCATACCGGTTCGAACGGGGCACCGACGCCACCGCGACGCTGGAAGCGGCGGATCGAGCCGCAGCGCTTATGGCGGAGCTGGCGGGCGGTACCGTCCTGGGGCCGCCGGCCGACAAAGGCCAAACCGAGTGGTCGCGGCCGGCCATCGTCCTCCGGCCCGCCC
>JAZGGY010000107.1:0-14340 GCA_036480675.1 bacterium
CGGTCGAGCTCGCAAGGGGCGCATTCCTCGGCGGTTTCCTCCGAGAGGGCGCGGACTCGCTCGGCCTCCTGGCCGCGCCATATCTCGGCGAACGGCTTTTCGCGTACGTTTCCCAAATCGAACGGCAGCGATACGCAAGGCCACACCGTCCCGTAGGGGTCGATGGAGCAGTTATTGAAACCTGCCATACAGCTTAACGCCCGGCCGTTGTAGCGTACCGGCGTCGATATCTCCTCGTCGCACGCGTCGCCGTCGCCGGGCGCCGGGCCCACCCACTCTTTGACGGTTCGGAAGTATTCCAGGAGTTGTTCGTCGGTCATCCGCAGCCGGAGCGGCTCCCTTCCGCGGTCGTTCGTGACCGATATGTACGGCGAGTAGCGGAAGTCGGCGCCCAAGGACTTGGCGAGGTCGTACAGGGCCCCAACCTCGTGGCAGTTGAAGTTCGTGACGTTCATTTTGATTACGACGTTGGTGCCGAGTTCGATCAGGCGGCGAGCCGCGGCCATGACTTCGTGCCAGGTCCCCTCCCGCCCGACGAAGCGGTCGTGGAGCTCGGGCGTGGCGGCGTGAACCGATATCTCGACCGCGATGGGGTGGAGGGAGGCGATATCGGCGGCCAGTTTCTCGTCGAGCAACGACCCGCCGGTGAAGATGCGGACGGCGAAGTGTCGCGCGCGCGCCGCCGCCAGGATGTCGACGGCGTCGGGCCGACAGAGTGCTTCGCCGCCGGACAACGTCAGAAAAAGCGTACCTGCCGCCGCGAGCTGGTCGAAGAGCGATACGTATTCGGCCAGCGTAAGCTCCTCGCCGCCGGGCCGGGGGTCGGTCGCGAAACAGTGCTCGCACTCGAGCGGGCACCGATACGTCAGGTTGCACATAACGGAGACCGGGATCCGGCCGGCGGCCGCCGCGTAGATCAATTCACGGTATAGACTCTCTTTTTGGTTCACGGCAGAAAAAATGCCGACGGCCTCCGCCCTCGGCTCCTTCGGGAGCGGCGGCCGCTAGCCGTCGTCCCGCGTTACAATTCCCTTGGCTTCCAACTCCGCCAGGAACGAGGCGAGGTCGGCCTCGATCTCGGCCGCCGGGGCGTCGTACTCGTCCCGTAGAATGGGCAGGATTTCGTTTTCAGATTTGCCCTCGTCGAGGAGGTCGAAGATCCGGACCCCCGCGCCCTTCAAGTTGTGAAGGGTGCTGTCGCTCGTCGTTACGACAAAATACTCGTCGCCGATTTTGCGATAGGCGATTTCTTTCTTTTTCAGCACGTAGGTCATAAGTCGTTCGTCGCCCCACCTATTATATTACGAGGAGGGGACGGGGGGCCAACCCAATTCGGGACATTCGGCGTTTCGAATTTTATACGAGAAGTCGCGGAATTCCTCGTGCTCGAAGCCGTCGGCGCGGACTCCCGGTGAAGGCTGGTTGGCGCCGCGAGGCTGCGACGTTAGCTTGAAAACCTGTTCGCTCCCCACGGAGGGTTTACGGTACTGCTTCCTCACTTATTTCTTGCCGGGCCTAGGGGATGGTTTGCTAAGGCCGGGTTTTCACGAATGCCAAGGCCGGATGGTCCGTTTGCGTACGGGGCGTCGGCTCTGTACAATTTTAAAGCGGCGCCTTCGTTTTACGATTCTTCGCTGTGGCTCGGCCGCGGCGGTACCACGGAGATCAGGACTTCTCTACGGGAAGGACCGGGATAGAACCGCAACCTACGTATCGTACCTTCCACGCGAAAAAGCAAGGTTCGTACGCTATGCCGGAGCCGCATATCCCGGGGCTGGGTTCGTTGATGTCACAAGCCTGTGACGTCAGCGAGAATACGCGTTCGCTCGCTACATACGGTTTTTCGTATCTACGCTTCATCGTACCCTTCCTTTATTAACAACTTGTCTTCAAGTATTTTGCGGAATCCTTCGCGGGTGATTTTCGCTTCCAGCGGAACGGCAACGGCGAATGCGCTCGCGCGCTGCGCTAAATCCGCGACGCGTTCGAAGGCCAGCCCCCTAAGTTCCGCGCCCGCCCCTTCCGGAAAGAAGACGTTGGGCCAAAGCTCGCGCGCCGCGTCCGCCGCCTCGAGAGGCGCGGCCGCGAACTCCCGGCCCGGGCGGTGGAAAGTTAAAATTCGTAACAGGCCGCCGCCGGCGTTGACCGGCTCTACGCCGGTCCCGCGGAAAGGCAGCGCCCACGCCCGGCCGTCGCCGGTGACGACGTTCATTTCGTCGGAATAGACCGTAAAGCTTTCCCCCAACATCCGGGCGAGCGTAGATTTTCCACTATCGCTCTCGCCGCAGGATACTATCGCGTTGTCCCCCCGGGCGAAAGCGACCGAGTGTAATACCAACCCTCCCCGACGGTAACTCTCCAACAGGAATACCTGGCGTAAAAACGTTTCGAAGTACGGGCCGCTCCGGGGCGTAAGTAGAACTTCACCCCGCCCTTCCGCCAGGCGGTACGACCCCCTTCCCTCGGGCGCGTCCGCCCGGTAGACGTCTCCTTCGAGTTTGAACCCCCCGCGGCCGCTCCCCGCGACTTCTTCCGCCGCGGCGACGGTTAACGCCGGGCCGTCACCTTCGACGCCCATTTCAGCGCCGGCGGTTTCGAAGAACGGCTTCAGCCGTCGCGTCAGGTCGCCGTCGACCGTTACCGTTACGCGGAGCCAGGGCGGCCCGACGACGAACCTCATCGGTAGAGCGCTTTGATCTTGCCGAAACTAGCGGGCGCTACCGCGGGGTACTCTTGTCCTCCCCAATCTATCTTATGCTCGAAGATCTGTTTGAGGTACGTCGAAGCGAAGAAAATATGGGTATCGTCTCTGGTCGCGAGGTCGCCGACGAATTGGCTCGTGGGACAGGGGGCGTCGATTTTAAATTGCTCTCCCTCGTGGCGAACGCCGTTCAGGCTGAAGATGTAGACCCAACCGTCCACGTTGCCAAGGTTCATCAATACTTTTTTAGACGAGGGGACGTGGGTAATTAGGTTTAAACCCGCCGGGTACTTGGCGCCGGTCCAACTCCGGACGACGGAGCCGGTGGCGGGGGAGAATTTATAGATGTGGAGCGCGTTGAAGTTGTTGTTCGCGACGTAGACGTAGCTCGCGTCGGCGGCGATGCCGTCGCCGGTCGAGACGCCCGTGATGGTGTAACTCGCGACGACCGAACCGGTCGACGGGGTTATTTTAAATAGTCTGGTGGGGCTTCCCGTATCGGCCCACAGGTAGCCGGAGGAATAGGCCAAGCCGTACATATAAGTACCGCGGGGTTTGGGCGACGGGATGAACGAGCTCATCACGGAGCCGTTGTCGGGGTTCAAACCGTATATCCTCATGGTGACGAAGTCGCCCAAATACAGGACGCCGCCGCCGAAGGTGAGGCCCGAGGGATATTTTGTAGGGGTCGGGTACGAAGCGATTATCTTGTCGCTCGCGGCCCAGGCCCCGGGAACAGCCGTGGCGGCTGCCAGGGTTAAAGCCAGCATTACTCCCCAAATATGTCGGCCTTCCTTATTCATTACCGGCACCTCCGCCGCGTTGCTCCTGAGGGTCGAGTATACTACACCTATTACTAAATATAACAGACCATGAAAATGAAGTCAAACTTTTATAGACATTCGAGTTGAGGTATGTTAGGGTTTTGAACGATTCTACTGGATTTTTGCAACACTATATCCGGGTCAAACCCTTGTGTTTCCAGGGAAGGTTGAAGCTCTAAAGTGAGGACATCATGAAAAACCATTACATCGCTATGAGCGCGGCGTTGTTGTTCGCGTCGGCATCTTCGGCTTTCGGCGTTTACAGTTACGCGGGCCAATGGGGCCAAGAGGGCTCAGGAAACGGGCAATTTCAACAACCCGCGGCCTTGGCTATCGCCGATAACGGGGACGTTTACGTTGCCGACGCCGGCAATTACCGGGTTCAATATTTTAACGCCGTGGGGCGTTATCGGGGCCGGTGGGAAGTAATAGAACCCGGCCCGGCCTACCCGCCCGGTGGCATCGCCGTCGCGCCGTCGGGAAGCTACGGCCGCGGGGCCGTCTTTACGACGGAATCGGCCGGAGCTCGCGTCGCGTACTTTACCCCTGTCGGTAGGTATAAGGGGGGTTGGGGCTCGAGCGGTACCGGCGACGGCGAGTTCGATAACACCGAGGGCGTCGAGGCGGCTTTTAATTACGTATACGTAGCTGACTCGAACAACCACCGGATACAGTATTTCACGCCGACCGGCGATTACGTAGGTCAGTGGGGTACGGAAGGGAGCGGTAGCGGCCAGTTTATGTTTCCTACCGACGTCGCCACCGGCCCCAACCGCTACGTTTACGTAACGGATTATTCCAACCACCGGATCCAGTATTTTTCGCCTACGGGAAGCTACCTCGGCAAGTGGGGCTCTCAGGGAAGCGGCGACGGCCAGTTTTATGCCCCGCGCGGCGTCGCCGTGGATTATCGCGGCCGCGTCTTCGTCGCCGATTTTCTGAACCATCGGGTACAATATTTTACTTCTACCGGGAGCTTCCTGGGCAAGTGGGGCTCGTACGGAACCGGCGACGGCGAGTTCGATAAGCCTATTGGAATAGACGTGAACGCCGACAGGCGAGTTTACGTCGCCGATACCTGGAACGACAGGATACAATACTTCGACGACCAACCCGTATCGGTCACCCCTTCGTCCCTCGGTAAGATTAAGGCTGTTTATAAATAAGCGGGCCTGACACGAGCGTTTGGCCTCCGGAGCCGCCCCCTATTTTATTTAAAGCGGCGCCGGTCAGGCCGAGAGACGCCGGGACCCCTATTTAACTTTGGGTCCCGGTTTTTTTATTTTGGGGTTTCGGCCGAAATAGTGTCGTATAAACTCGGCCCATATAGAAAAAACTTGAATTGTGAAAGATTTCGTTATATAATATACGTAAAAGGGATGTCTGGAGGGGGTTATTTACTTCTTGCCGCACACGGTCGATTTTCCTCTCCCCCTATCTCCGGACGGTCTGGTCTTTGTTTAACCGGCAATTACGAAACCGGCTACGCCAAAAGTACTTCCCGGCGGCCGAAATCTATCGCAGATTCGGTTCAGCCGACGGGGAGCGTCTTTTTGTTTCTGCGCGGGAGGCCATCAGGGTCGTCCACCCGTATTTCGAGGAGTGGTTGTTATGAGGTTCTGGCGTACGCCGCTCGACGCCGACAAGATGAAAATCCCGCGCGGCGAGCTGCACATAATCGTGGAGCGGTGTAAGGGATGCGAGTTCTGCGTGGAGTATTGCCCGCGGGACGTCCTGGAGATGAGCGACGAGTTCAACTCCAAAGGGTACCACCCGCCGAAAGCCGTTAAACCCGAAAATTGCGTGAACTGTGACCTGTGCGAGATGATCTGTCCGGAGTTCGCCATATATTGCTTAACGGTAGAGGAAGAGCCGGTATCGGTAGAAGGAGGGAAAACGTCGTGAAAGCGGACCCCATCGGCGTTAGGACCGGGACTTTGTACCTCGACGGCGACCGCGCCGCCGCGGAGGGAGCTATAGCGGCGGGATGTCGTTTCTTCGCCGGCTATCCCATCACGCCTTCCACGGAGTGCGCCGAGCTTATTAGTGAACGTTTTCCCGAAGTCGGCGGGATTTTTATTCAGATGGAGGACGAGATAGCGTCCATAACCGCCATCATCGGCGCGGCGTGGGGAGGGGCGCGGACCATGACGGTCACCTCCGGCCCGGGTATCAGCCTGATGATGGAGAACATCGGCCTCGCCATCATGCTCGAGACGCCGTGCGTCGTGGCCAACGTCCAGCGCGGCGGCCCGTCCACCGGCTTGCCGACGATGGTGGGTCAGGCCGACGTGATGCAGGCGCGCTGGGGCTCGCACGGCGACTACGAAATAATCGCGTACTCGCCGCAGTCGCCGCAGGAGGCGTTCGACTTCACCGTCAAGGCGTTCAACATGGCGGAAAGGTATCGAACGCCGGTAATAGTGCTCCTCGACGAGTGCGTGGGGCATATGGTGGAGAAAGTGGTCATACCTCCCGCGGATACCATCGAGATCGAGCCCCGCCGCCTGACCAACGCGGCCAAGGACGAATACCTACCGTTCGCCTATGGCGACGACCTGGTCCCGGATATGGCGATAGCCGGCATGGGGTACCGCTTCCACGTCACGGGCCTGACCCACGACGAGCGTGGCTACCCCGAGATGAGCGTGCGGTGCCAGGAATGGCTCGTGCCGCGGTTGGTGGCGAAGATTCGCCAGAACGCCGACGACATCATCGAGTTCGACGAGGAGGATACCGACGACGCGGACGTGGTGGTGGTCTCGTACGGCATCAGCGCCCGCGTCTCGCGGATGGCCATAGACCTCGCCCGCGAGAAGGGGATAAAGGTAGGCTTTTTGAGGTTGCGCGCCATATGGCCTTTTCCCGAGAAGCGCATAGCGGAGCTCGCCAAGAAGATAAAGTCGTACGTGGTCGTCGAAATAAACCTGGGTCAGATTTATTACGAAGTCCAACGCTGCGCCGCGGGGCGGTGCGAGACGCTCCTGTCTCCTCACGCCGGCGGCGGCGTCCACGACCCGGAGGATATATTCAAGGTAATCGAGAAGGGGGCCAAGGTAAAATGAGCCCGAAAGGAGTACCGGAAGCGGTCATAGCCGCCGTAAGCTCGGAAGAACACCCCATCGCGCCGTACTTGCGGATGGACCGCATGCCGCATATCTGGTGCAGTACCTGCGGCATCGGGACGGCCGTGAAAGCGCTCGTCGCCGCGTTCGAGAAGTTGGAGACGGACCTCGACAAGGTATCCATCGTCTCCGGCATCGGCTGCACCGGCCGCGTCGCGGGGTACGTTCGCCTCGACAGCTTCCACACCACCCACGGCCGGCCTATTCCGTTCGCCACCGGCCTGAAGCTCGCCAACCCGGAGCTCACCGTCATCGTTTTCTCGGGCGACGGAGATCTCTCCGCCATCGGCGGCAACCACTTCATCCACGCCGCCCGCCGCAACATGGACCTCAAGGTCATCTGCGTCAACAACTTCATCTACGGCATGACCGGCGGCCAGGCGGCGCCCACCACGCCCCTCACCGCGGTGACGTCCACTACCCCCTACGGCAACGCCGAGCCGCCGTTCAACCTATGCCACCTCGCCGCAGCCTGCGGCGCCAACTACGTCGCCCGGTGGACGGCGCTGCACGTCCGACGTTTGACCAAGGCCTTCGCGGAGGTACTGGTCAAGCCGGGTTTCTGTTTCGTCGAGGTCATAACGCCGTGTTCGACGCTGTACGCGCGCAAGAACCGCCTCGGCACCGGCCTCGACATCATGAAGTACTACCACGACAATACGGTTATAGAGCACGGCGCGGACCCGGCCGATACCGACATCGTCTTCGGCGGGCCGATAATTTGCGGCAAATTCGTAGAGCGCGACCGACCCACGTGGTTGGAGTACCAGGACCAACACCTCGGCGAAGTATTGGGCGATAAGTACTACCGCGGCAAAGTCGTCCAGGAGGCGTGCGAGCGATGAAGCGCGAGATACGCATCACCGGCTTCGGCGGCCAGGGCGTGATATTGTCCGGCGTTATCGTCGGAAAGGCCGCCTCCATTTACGATAACAAAAACGCCACCATGTCCCAGGCCTACGGCCCGGAGGCGCGCGGCTCGGCCTGCTCGACGCAAATCCTGGTCGACGACAAAGAGATCCTGTATCCCTACATCCGGAAATCGGACGTGCTGGTCGCGATGTCGCAGGAGGGCTATTCCAAGTTCGTCGGCGAGCTGAAGGCCGACGGCGTCCTGATATACGACGAGGACATGGTCAACCCGGGCGAGATTAAAAAGGGTATAAAGGTTTATCCCATACAAGCCCAGCGGATGGCCGAAACCGACCTCGGCCGCAAGATAGTAACGAACATCGTGATGTTGGGCTTCTTTACGGCGGTAACGCAAGCCGTCCCCAAAGAGGCGATGGTGGAGGCCATAAAGACCTCGGTGCCGAAGGGGACGGTCGACCTCAATTTAAAAGCGTTCGACCTCGGTTACGATGCCTTCCAAGAAGGAACCGGAAAATAAGATAAAAGCCGAAGCGGAACCCGACGCGGAGCCGAGCGAGGCCAAAGGCGTCCTCGTGTTGGGCGGCGGCATCGCCGGCATCCAGGCGGCCCTGGATCTGGCGGATGCCCGCGTGAAGGTCTACCTGGTGGAACGCGGCCCCAGCATCGGCGGCCGGATGAGCCAGCTCGATAAGACCTTCCCCACGATGGACTGCTCGATATGAATCCTCGGCCCTAAAATGATGGATGTCGGTAGGCATCCTAACGTCGAGCTGCTGACACTTTCGGAATTGGTGGGCCTTCGGGGCGAGCCGGGGGACTTCGTCGCGACGGTGCGGCGCTACCCCCGGTACGTGGACGAGGACGAGTGCGTGGGGTGCGCCGATTGCGAGGCGGTGTGCCCCATAGTCGCGCCTAACGTCTACGAGCACGGCCTCGGCGCCCGCAAGGCCGTATTTCGGCCGTTCCCCCAGGCGGTACCCTCCGTTTATATGATCGACCGCGACGTCTGCCTCAACGAGGAGGCGTTCCTGGCGTGCAACAACTGCGTCGACGCCTGCCCCCGCGACGCCATAGACTTCGACCAGCGCGTCCGCGACGTCGACGTGAACGTGGGCGCGGTCATCGTCGCCACCGGCTTCGACGAGTTCGACCCTCGCGTAATGCGGAATTACGGGTACGGCGTCTACGAGAACGTGATGACCTCGCTCGAGTTCGAGCGGATGCTCAGCGCCTCCGGCCCCACGCAGGGCCGCGTCGTCCGGCCCACCGACCGCAAGCCGCCCAGGCGCATCGTCTTCGTGCAGTGCGTGGGCGCGCGCGGCGAGGGGGGCCAGCACTTCTGCTCCCGCTTCTGCTGCATGAACGCCGTCAAGGACGCCATGCTGGCGAAGATCCACGACCCCGACGTCGCCTCCATGACCATCCTCTACACCGATCTGCGGGCGTTCGGCAAAGGGTTCGACCAGTTCGTGGGGCGCTCCCGCGAGGTGGACGAAATTCATTACGTGCGGGGCCGGCCGGCGAAGATAGTGGGCGACGACGACGGCGACCTTACCGTCTACGCCGAGGACACCTTGACCGGCGAGCAGGTAAAGCTGGAGGCCGACCTGGTCGTGCTCTCGGTGGCCGCCCGCCCCAACGAGACGGCGCGCGACCTGGCCGAGGCCCTCGGCGTCGAGCTCGACCGCTACGGCTTCTTCCGCAAGCGGGACCCGGATTCCTTCTACCTCGAGACCACGCGCGACGGCGTTTACCTCTGCGGCTCGGCGGGCGGGCCCCAGATCATCCCGGATTGCGTCGCCCAGGCCTCCGGGGCCGCGGCGCTCGCGGCCAAACACGTCGCGGCGTGCCGCGTTCCGGACGAGGCGCTCGAAGTCGAGGCCGTCGATACCTCGGGCGAGCCGCGGGTGGGCGTCTTCGTCTGCCACTGCGGCGCGAACATCGCGGGCCTGTTGGACATAGGCAACATGGTCGAGCACGCCCGCGCCCTCGACGGCGTCGTCTACGCCTCGGACGAGTTGTTCGCCTGTTCCGATACCAGCCAACGCGCCGTACAGGACGCCATCGCCGAGCACAAACTCAACCGCCTGGTCGTCGCCGCGTGTACGCCGCGGACCCACGAGCCGGTTTTCCGCAAAGCCTGCGAGGCGGTGGGCCTCAACGCCTACCTCTTCGAGATGGTTAACATCCGCGACCAGTGCTCGTGGGTGCACGTCGGCGCGCCCCAGGCCGCGTTGGCGCGCGCCCGCGACCAGATATCCAAGGCGGTGGCCCGCGCCCGCCGGCTCGAGCCGCTGCATATGATCGACGTTCCGATGGAACGGGCGGCGCTGGTGGTGGGCGGCGGCATCGCCGGCCTGCAAGCTGCGCTCGAGATAGCGCGACAGCATTTCAAGACCATACTGGTGGAGAAGACGGATAAATTGGGCGGCCGCTTGAATAAGCCGTCGTTGACCAAGCTCTACCCCTCCGGCCGCGACGCCGAGAAGCTCATCGACGAGAAGATAGCTCAGCTGGAGGAGGCCGGCGTCGAGGTGATGCTCAACACCGAGGTGGCGCGGGTCGACGGCTTCGTCGGCAACTTCGACGTCGAGCTCGCCGACGCCTCCGGCAAGAAGAAGGGCGCCACCAAGAAGGTCCGCGCGGGCGCCATCGTCCTCGCCATCGGCGCCGACCTCTACCAACCGGAGGGCGAGTACGGCTACGGCAAGTTCCCGAACGTGATTACGAGCTTGGAGTTGGAGCAGAACTTCGCCGCCCACGAAGGCCGCGCCGTCGCCGACGGCAAGCACCCCGAGAACGTCGCTTTCATCCAATGCGTCGGCTCGCGGTGCGAGGACGGCAACCCCGGTTGTTCGCGCTACTGCTGTCCCGCGACGATAAAACAAGCGTTGATGCTGCGCGAGCACGGCGCCAACGTGACGGTCTTCTACAAGGACATCCGGACCGTGAGCGACGGCGCCGAGGAGATGTACCGCAACGCACGCGGCAAAGGCGTCCTCTTCGTAAAGATCGCCGAGGACGAGCGGCCGGAAGTCGCGGGGGCGAAGGCTGCGGAGGCGGTGGAGGCCTACGACGTCCTGCTCAGGGCGCGGGTGCGCGCGCCGGCGGACCTCGTCGTTCTCTCCACCGGCATGGTCCCTCGCGAGCCGGACACGACCATCCTGCAATCCATATTCAAAATACCGCGCGGCGACGACAAGTTCCTCATGGAGCGCCACCCCGAGCTGGGGCCGGTGGAGACGACGACCGACGGCGTCTTCATCGTCGGCTGCCTTCAGGCGCCCAAGGACATAGCGGACTCGCTGTCGCAGGCCTCGGCCGCCGCGGCCAAAGTCGCCCGGCTGCTGGCGCGGGACAGCGTGAAGCTCGAGCCCACCGTCGCCGAGGTCAACGAGGACCTCTGCCGCGGCTGCGGCCAGTGCGCCGAGATCTGCCAGTTCAACGCGCCCGAGCTCGTCCAGCTCGAGTCGGGGGTTTACGTCGCGCGCATCAACGAGGCGGTGTGCAAGGGGTGCGGGACGTGCGCCGTGTGGTGCCCCACCGGCGCCGTAATGGCCCGCCACTTCACCGACCTGCAGATCCACACCATGCTCGAGACCGCCCTCCAGGGTGAAAAGGACCGATGACGCCGGCCAAAAGCAAAACGGCTGCGACCGAAGAGAAGAGTAAAGCCAAGGCCAAAGCGCCGCCCAAGAAGCCGCGGGCCGCGACGAAGGCCCGGGCCAAAGCCAAAAAGACGGCCGCTCCCCGCAAGGCGCGTAAGGCCAAATCGCGGGCCCGCGAGGGTTTCGTCCCCCGCGTCGTCGTCTTCGCCTGCAATTGGTGCTCGTACGCCGGCGCCGACGCCGCCGGCGTCTCGCGCATACAGTATTCGCCCCATTTCAGGATAATCCGGGTGATGTGTTCGGGGCGGGTGCATCCGGCGTTCGTGTTGCGGGCGTTCGAGCTCGGCGCCGACGGCGTACTGGTTTCGGGCTGCCACTTCGGCGACTGCCACTACATCTTCGGCAACGAGCGCGCGGTGGAGCAGTTCGAGAAGACGAAGGCCCTCCTCAAAATACTGGGCTTGGAGGAAGGGCGCATACGGCTGGAGTGGATCAGCGCCGCGGAGGGCGTCAAGTTCGGCCGCGTCATCGACGAATTCGTGGAGCAGGTCCGGGCGCTGGGGCCGTCAACGCTGGCGCCGCCGGGACGCGAGCTGCCGCGCGAGGCCGAGGCGTTCGCCGACGCCGCGGCCTTGGCCAAATAATATAGAGCGTTATGGATAAAACCACTACCGTTGACGAGCGCGCGTTGAAGGAGGCCAACGCCTTCCTGTGCCTGGAGTGCGGTAAGTGCACGTCGACGTGCGTCGTCGCGCGCTACAACCGCTCGTACTCGCCCCGGCGGCTCATCAGCCAGGCGCTGGCCGGAGGGCGGCTGCCGACGCCTCAGGAACTCTCGATTTGCCTGACGTGTATGGCCTGCGACGCGCGTTGCCCCTCCGGCGTCCGCTTCGTCGACCTCATCCGCGAGCTGCGGCGGGCGACGTACGGCGCCGAGTTCGCCGGCAACTGCAGCCACGGCGGCGCGATGCAGTCGCTGATGAAGCTTATGACCGCGGCTGAGTTGAATCAGGACCGCCTGGCCTGGGTGACGGACGACCTCAAGATAAGCGACGAGGGCGACGTGGCGTTCTTCGTGGGGTGCGCGCCGTACTTCGACGCCTTCTTCACCGAGCTCGAGGTGGATACCCTCGCCGGCGTCAAGGGCGCGGTCAAGGTCATCAACGCGCTCGGCATAGCGCCGGTAGTCCTACCGGACGAGCGGTGCTGCGGCCACGACCTTCTGTGGGGCGGCGACGTCGAGCACTTCGAGATGCTCGCCCGCCGCAACGTCGAGCTCCTGCGGGCCAAAGGGGTCAAGACCGTCGTCTTCAATTGCCCGGAGTGCTACTATACGTTCAAGGGCGATTACGCGGACGTCGTGGGGGCGCTGCCGTTTGAGGTCAAGCACCTGAGCGAAGTCCTGGCGGAGCGCGCCGGGGAGTTAAATTTCGTCGACGACGAGGGTGAGAAGGTCACGTTCCAGGACCCGTGCCGGCTGGCGCGTTTTGCCGGCGTCGTCGAGGCGCCGCGGGAAGTTCTGACCGCGGCGGGCGTCGAGCTGGCCGAGATGCCGCGCGCGGGCAAGGGCGCGGTATGTTGCGCCGGCAACGGCTGGCTCAACTGCGACCGCTTCTCCAAGGAGGTCCAGCTCGAGCGCTTGCGGGAAGCCCGCGCCACGGGCGCCACGACGCTCGTCACGGCCTGCCCCAAGTGCGAGATCCACTTCCGCTGCGCCATGAACGACCCCAACCTGGGCGACGAGATAAAGATGGAAATACGCGACCTCGCGGTCGAAGTGGCGTCGCGTTTGGAAAATAAAAAAGCGAAACCCAAAGGCAAAGAAACCGAGGAATAACCCCAATCCCTGCCGAAGGGGGTGAAGATAGTGTCCAATGAGGAAAAAGCGGCGGTCGCGACGGACGAAGAACTCCGCATCGGCGTCTTCGTGTGCGACTGCGGTCTGAACATCGCCGGCACGGTGGATACCGAGGCGGTGGCCAGGTACGCCGAGACGCTGTCCGACGTCGTCGCCGTCGTCCGCAACCGCTACACCTGCGCCGACCCGGGCCAGAACGAAATTAAAAAAGCCATACACGAGCACAACCTGAACCGCGTCGTCGTGGCGTCCTGCACGCCGCTCATGCACGAACCGACCTTCCGCGCCTGCGTCGCCGGCGAGGACCTGAACCCGTACCTGATGGAGATGGCCAACCTGCGCGAGCACTGTTCCTGGGTGCACGGGAAGGACAAAGAGGGCGCGACGGCGAAGGCCAAGGACCTGGTCAAGAGCGCCGTGGCGCGGGCGGGACGGCTGCAGGCCCGCGAGGAATCGCGTCTCCCGGTGACGCAGGCCGCGCTCGTCGTGGGCGGCGGCGTAGCCGGCATCCAGGCCTCGCTCGACCTGGCGGACGCCGGTTACCAGGTCTACCTGGTGGAGAAGGAGCCGTCCATCGGCGGCATCATGGCCGCGCTCGACAAGACGTACCCCACGATGGACTGCTCGATATGAATACTCGGTCCTAAAATGATGGATGTCGGTAGGCATCCCAGGATCGAGTTGATGGCTTACAGCGAGGTCGAGGAGGTCGACGGGTACGTCGGCAACTTCAAGGTCAAGGTGCGCAAGAAGGCGCGCTACGTCCGCGAGGAGGATTGCAACTCCTGCGCCGAGTGCGGCGAGGTTTGCCCGGTCGTCGTCCCGGACGAGTTCCAGATGGGCCTGTCGTCGCGCAAGGCGGTTTACCTGCCGTTCCCGCAGGCGGTGCCCGCGTCGTACATAATCGACATGGAAGCCTGTTTGGGAACCAACCCCATCGCCTGCGGTAAGTGCGAGGAAGTCTGCGAGAAGGTCTGCATCGACTACGACATGAAGGACGAGATCTTCGAGCTGGAGGTGGGCGTGGTCGTCGTCGCCACCGGCATGGACGTCTACGACCCCACCGAACTTGACGAGTACTGCTACACCCGCTACGACAACGTCATCACGTCTATGGAGTTCGAGCGGCTGATCTGCGCCAGCGGCGCGACGGAGGGCCACTTCGTCCGCCCCTCGGACCACGAGGTGCCCGGGCGCATCGGGTTCATCCAGTGCGTGGGCTCGCGCAACAACGCCGGCGACAAAGGCAACCCCTACTGCTCCAACATATGCTGCATGAACACCGTCAAGGATACGCTGCTGCTGCGCGACCATTACCCCGATTGCGAATGCACTGTTTTCTATATGGACA
>JAZGGY010000108.1:0-3727 GCA_036480675.1 bacterium
CACATGCTGACGCCGTGGGCGTTCCTGCCGGCGGCCGCGGGATGGGGATGGCTGGCGTACGCCACTCCCGCAACGTACGCGCTGTTCTCACGGGTGCGGAGCCATTACGCCATCCAATACCAGTACGTGATGCCGTTGGTCCCGTTCCTCGTATACTTCGCCGTACGGGCGTGGGGCCGCGTCGAAAGGTGGGTCGGCCGCAAAGGTTGGTCCGTCGGGTGGGCGCGCCGCGCCGCTGCGGCGTATTTAATATTCGCCGGCATCGCGTCCGCCCTCGCGTTCGGGCCGCTGGGGTTCCGCTACAACCCGTCGTGGTACCACGCCGAGCGGTGGGTAGGCCGGTTCCCGCGCGTGGCGCGCTTCGTCTCCCAAGACGATTCGCTGGCGGCTTCCATGTTCCTCCTGCCCCGTTTCTCGGAGCGGTGGCGCGTCTATTTGCATCCCCATAAGTTCCGTTACGTGAAAGAGCTGCTGCCGCGCGAGGTCGTGGTATGCACGGCCCGCCTGGGCGAACCGTGGAGGACGCCGCCCGTCGTCTCGGAGCACCGCAGCCGCATAACGCTCGCCAAGTTATTGAGGAACGAGAAGTACGGCTGCGTATACGCAGACGGCGATTACGTCATGTTGCGGCGGGGGGTAACGCCGGTTATACCCGCGAACAAAGCGTTCAAGTGGACCTTTAAGACGCTCGAAGAGGACGCCTTCGACTACAACGTCGGCATCCCGATCTTCGACGTGCGCGCGCGCAACCGCCGCGCGCTATATTGCACCGCCGAGCAAGGTCTGTTGGGAACGATGGCGCGCGCGGGCCCCTATTACTGGCCGGCGGGCGCGGTAAAAGTAAACTACCGGTTGGCGGTATGCGAGCCGGCGCGTCCCTTCGCGCCCGCGGCCGAGCTCGTGGTAGTCGAACGGCGCGACGGCGAGCCGCCGGCCGCGGTTGCCGTTCACCGCGTGACGCCGGCCGACCTCCCCGCGGCCGGGACGTACGGCTGGGCCGCGGTAGCCTTCGAGTGCGACAGGGACCGCCAATACGAATTCCAACTATACCCGCTCGGCAACGGCGACATTTACCTCGACTATATTCACGTCGAGGCGCCGAAGCTCTCGCTGAAGTGGGCTTTTCGGAATACAAAAAGCGACGAAGAACGAGAAATGCTCGCGGCCAAGAACGCGGCGCTAATGCGGTTCCACGGGGCGCCGCCGCCCGCGTTCGAGCTGCGATAAGGCCGAGGTGAAGTTATGGACGCGACCGTCATCGCCGTCGGCGACGAGCTTCTGATAGGCAAAACGGTTAACAACAACGCCGCGTACCTTTCGCGGCGGCTGGCCGCGCTCGGCATCGCGACGCGGCGCCAGCTCGTCGTGGGAGACGCGGAGGCCGACATCGTCGCCGCGTTGGACCTGGCGCGCGCGCTGACTCCCCTCGCGGTCGCGACGGGCGGCCTGGGCCCTACGGAGGACGACCGCACCCTCGCCGCGGTCGCGAAACATCTGGGCCTCGAGCTGGTCCTGCACCGGCCCACGCTCAAAGAAATCGAGCGGCGCTTCGCGCGACGAGGCATCAAGATGCCCGCGGTCAACGTGGGACAGGCCCGCGTCCCGGCGGGCTCCCACGTATTGGCCAACCCCCTCGGGACCGCGCCCGGCATCGTCGTCGAGGAGGCGGGTTTCGTATTGTGTCTACTCCCCGGCGTGCCGGCCGAGATGGAGTACATCTTCGAGCACGGCCTGGCACCGTTTTTGGAAAAGAAAGGTTACGTCGGAGAACGGGTTTACGAAAAACAATTCCACGTTACGGGCCTGCCGGAATCGGCGGTGGCGGAGCGGCTGGCGGGCGTCGACGTTCCCCCGGGGGTCCATCTCGCCTATCTCCCCCAAACGGCCCAGGTCGACCTCCGCATATGGGGCGCCGCCCCGAACGAGGAGACGTTCCGCGAGCGCGTCGCGCCGATCGCTAAAGCCATCCGCGAAGCGCTGGGGGCCCGCGTATTCGGCGAAGACGGCGCCACGCTCGAGCAGGTGGTGGGCGAAGCGCTGCACGCGCGGGGCGAGACGCTCGCGTTGGCGGAATCGTGCACCGGCGGCCTTATCGCCAAGCGCGTCACGGACGTCGCCGGCGCCTCGAGCTGGTTCCCGGGGAGCGTCGTCTCGTACGCCAACGAAGCGAAGGTAAACTCGTTGGGCGTGGCGGAAGCGACGCTCGCAACCCACGGCGCGGTGAGCGAGGAGACGGCGCGCGAGATGGCTGAGGGGGCGCGGGCGCGCTTGGGCGCGACGTACGCGCTGGCCGTGACCGGCGTCGCCGGGCCCACCGGCGGCACGTCCGAGAAACCCGTCGGGACGGTATGCTTCGCGCTGGCGGAGGAAGGCGGGACGACGAGCGAGCGGCTTTCCTTCGGCGGCGGCCGCGGCTGGGTCCGTCTCCGCGCGTCGCAGCACGCTCTCGACATGTTGCGGCTGCACTTGCGCGCAAAAGGAGAGAAGCGATGAGGTTATTCGTAGCGGCGGAACTTCCGGCGAGCCACCGGGCGTCGCTGGCCGACGTGTGCGAAAGCGGCCGGCGCGGCGGCGTGCGATGGGTACCGGCCGAAAACGTCCACCTGACGTTGAAGTTCTTGGGCGACGTCGACGAGGAGCTGGTCCCGAAGATAGAGGAGGCGTTGGCGGCGGTCGCCGCCGCGGCCGAGCCGTTCGCGCTCTCGCTGTCCGGTTGCGGTTGTTTCCCCAGCGACCGGGCGCCGCGCGTCATATGGTTGGGCTTGGCGGAAGGGGCCGAGGAAGCGGCGGCGATGGCGGCGGCGGTGGATAAGGCGCTCGAGCCCCTCGGCTTCGGTCGCGAGAAGCGCCCTTTCAAACCGCACCTCACGATAGGCCGGGTTAAAGAACCGCACGCCGGCGCCCCGACGACGGCCCAAAAGATAAAGAGCTTGGGCGATTACGCCGTACCGGCGGCGCAGATCGAGGCCGTCGCTCTCGTCAAATCCACCCTCACGCCCGAGGGTTCGATTTACGAGGAAATAGGGCGTTGGCGCCTGGGCGGCGATTAACGGTTTTTCGCAACGCGCTTTTTATGTTAATATATACACAAGTAAATATTTTCACATTCTGCCCGGGGAGAATATATGGCGACCGCAGGTGAAAAACGAGACGTTTCTTTGAAACACGCCGTCGAAGGGATAAAGAAGAAATACGGCGAGACGGTTCTGATGCGCGTGGGCGACGATCAATCGCGGGCCGACGTGGACGTGGTCTCGACGGGGTGCCTTAGCCTGGACGCCGGCCTCGGCGTCGGCGGCATCCCGCGCGGCCGCATCGTCGAGATCTTCGGGCCCGAGGCTTCGGGGAAAACGACGCTGGCGCTTCACCTCATCGCCGAGGTGCAGAAGTTAGGGGGCACCGCCGCGCTGGTGGATTTGGAGTACGCTTTCCCGCTGGAGTACGCCCGTACGCTGGGCGTCAACGTCGACGAGCTCTGGGTCTCGCAACCTGACTCGGGCGAGCAAGCACTCGACATCGTCGAGCAGCTCGTCCGGTCGAACGCCGTGGACGTGGTCGTCGTCGATTCGGTCGCGGCGCTCGTACCCCGCGCCGAGCTGGAGGGGGAAATGGGAGACTCTCACATCGGCCTCCAGGCGCGGCTCATGTCGCAGGCCCTGCGGAAGCTCACCGGCGTCATCTCGCGCACGAAATCCATAGTGGTCTTCATCAATCAAATCCGTATGAA
>JAZGGY010000109.1:0-2991 GCA_036480675.1 bacterium
CGGTAGCGCCGGGGTGCACGTCGTCGCTCGAGTGAGCGGCGATAATTTTTTCGATTATAGTTTGCGCCACGGGCTGGTCACCGAACTAAGGCGTGACGTTAAAACGAGAAACTCGGGCCGAACATCAGGTAAGGCGACCCGGCGTAAAACGTAGATAGTACTTCCGTCGTACGGGTGTCCCTGGCTACGAAATACCAACCTTCTTCGACGGTCCCCGCCTCTAGGCCGAAACCCACGTGGCGTGTAATGCCGATATTGCCTTTGGCCCTCAATATCCGGCGGCTTGCGAAAAAAGCGGAGGGGCCCGTGACTTTCGTCCCCTGGTAGCCGTACGAAACATCCAGGTACGAACCTTCTCTCCCGGCGACAACGCGCAAACCCAAGTTCCCGCCGAGCGAAAAGGCGAAATCAGGATCGCCCCCTATGTAACTGGGAAACGTGCTAAAGTCGTACGCGAATCGCCAAAATCCCAGGCTCGGCGCGGCATATACCCTTAAGGGTGCGCCGGTGAAGTATATCGGAAGTCTGTTTTCAAGGCCCAATACGGACGCGTCGGTCTGGACGCCGTTGTAGCCTCGGTAATTAAAAGTCGCCTCGTACGCAATCATACCCCGGGGTAATCGGAAGTCGGCCGCTAAGCACGGTCCTCCTCTCGTGGTATAACCGGCCCCGGACCCATACCGTTCCACCGCCCAGGCGCCCATCATAAAATCAAACGCAACGCCGTCGGCATACGCGCACGCAACCGAAATAACGGCCGCGAATAAAAGGACTGCCCACCGCATTATAATCCCTCCTTAGTAACCGTTTAGACGTCGTGGTTCTTATTCTCGGGTTAACTTCTCGGTGCCGAGCTTCGAGCCGCATTTCCCGGCCCACGTACCGTCAAGGGAGCCGTCGCGTTTTACCGCGTACGCGACGACGAAGTCGCGCGCCGCGCGGACGTCAAGCTCGAGCCAGACGGTAGCGCCGGGGTGCACGTCGTCGCTCGAGTGAGCGGCGATAATTTTTTCGATAATAGCCGGCACTTCTCTCGCGGGTAAACCGCGTTTACTTCTTCTTTAGCTTCTCGGTGCCTGCCTTCGAGCCGCCTTTCCCGGCCCATGTACCGTCAAGGGAGCCGTCGCGTTTTACCGAGTACGCGACGACGCCGTAGCCCTGCGGCCCGGCGAAGCCGACCACGAACGTGCTCCCCTTCAGGATACCGGCGCCCTCGTAGCCGGGCCGACCGTCGAAGTACCACATCACGTTGTACGCGTCGCCCTCGCGCGAAACCGTCACGTCGCACTCGTAGGAGCCGCCGTCAGGGTTGGTGCCGGAACCCGTATACGTGCCTTCGACGCCGACGACGCCCGCGTCTTCCGTGCCGCCCTCGTCGAAGGGCACCGGCCCGCCCGGGCCCTCTCTTAACTCCTTCAGCTTCTTACAAGCGCACAACGAGCACGCCAGGACAAGCACCGCCGTTAAGCGCAACCACTTCTCCATCGTCTTCCTCCGTTCGCGGGTTTACTTCTTCGTCAGCGTCTCCCGGCCCAGGCCGTCGAAGCCGGGCGTCGTCCAGATCCCTTCCAACGTACCGCCGTCCTTGACCTCGTACACGACGACGCCGTACCCCTGGCCGGAGGCGTAACCGACGCAGAAGAGGCCGTCCTTCACGATGCCGATGCCCTCGTAGCCGAGCGCGCCGTCGAAGAACCATTGGACGTCGTATACGTCGCCCGACCTCGTTATCTTGACGTCGCAGGTGTACGAGCCCTGGCCGCCCGGGTTGGTGCCTTCGCCGCGGTATTCGCCGGCGACGTCGCCCAAGGCCGCCGCGGCGAGGGCGCACGTTAAAACCACAAACGCGAAAACTTTCATCGAAGACCTCCTAAGTCGTAAATCCCGTTATTACGGATTACCTCAGCGCCACTCGATTTCGGGCGCGCCGCGGCCTATGGCGCGGCGGTATTTATATTTGGGGTAACCGAGCGCCAACGCGGCGTAGACGGCGTAGTCGTCCGGCAAGCCGAGCGCTTCTCTGACGTCGTCGCTGCGGGCCGCGGCCTCGGTCAACCAGCCCACGAAGCACGTCCCCAGGCCCATAGCCGTCGCCATCACGACGAGCTGCGCGGCGGCGTAGTACACCGTCTCCCGCGGCATGACCGTCGCCACCGGCGCGTATAGGACGAGGACCACCGGCGCGTCGTGGAAGAGGTCGTCGCGGCCGGCGTCGTACGCCTCGACCAGCCGCTTCATGTCGTCCACCAGCGCGTACGCCCCCAGCTTGTCCTCGCGCTCGGCCAAGGCGCCGTAGACGGTACGGAGGATGGGGTTCTTTAAGCGCCGCACCGCCGTCCGGTACCACTCCGTCGTCGCGTCGCGGACGCGGCGGATGCGCTCGGCCTCGCTCAGCGCCAGCACGCGGACCGGCCGGAGGTTGTGTGCGCTGGCGTACGACGACAGCGCCCGACGCACCAGCTCCTCTACCACCTCGCGCGTAACCGGCTTGTCCTTGAAGTTGCGCACCGAGCGGCGCGCGCGCAAGAGCGTCTCCAGCGCCGCCGCGGTGGGGACCTTCCTGGCGCCCAGGGCCTTAATCGTGCCCTCCGGGTAAGCCTCGTGTTCGACGGCGTCCTCCGGGCACAGCGCGACGCAGTGGCCGCAGCTTATACAACGCTCCGGGTGCGCCACGACGGCGAACTCGGCGAGCTCGTATACGCCCTGGGGACACGCCTCGACGCAGATGTTGCAGGCGGTGCACTTGAGCTTGTCGACCTGGATGGTCGGCGGCTCGAGGAGTCGCTTATCTTTAGTGGTCATAAGTTTTACCTAAGGTACGATTAAAGAACGGGACCAATATTTAATAAAGTATCTGACGGCTTACACATTCAAACCCGCGCCGCCACCGCCTCCGCCATCTCGAGGGTGGAGTTCGCGCCGCCCATGTCGTACGTGCGGACGCGGCCCTCGGCGATGACGGCGGCGACGGCGTTCTCCAAGGCCGCGGCC
>JAZGGY010000110.1:0-2221 GCA_036480675.1 bacterium
TATACGAATACTACATAAACGGCCCGAACCGTGCGTACTCGAGATCGTCTCCCGCCGTCCCGCCTGTTTTAAATTTAATCAGAAAAGGGAAGAGCCGCCGGTTTTAATAAGGAGGTAAGGCCGTGGCGAATATAATACTTATCGTAAGCCTCGTAATAGGAGGGTTGGCGATATTCACGTTGAGGGGCGGGAGGGTTATGTACGTCCTGCTGCCTGTTTTAGCCGCCGCCGCGGCGGCCGTCCAAATCGTCGCCGTGAAAACGGCCGTAATAGAGACGCTGCTATTTTATTTCATAGTATTCCTTATCGGCCTGTCGGGGTTGTACGCGTTTATGGGCCACGCTTTCAACGCCGACCGCGTCGCCAGGTACATCGGCTGGCCGGCGGGGAACCCGTTCCAGTGGGAAGTGGCCGTGTCCAACTTGAGCCTCGCCGTCCTGGGGTTCCTCTGCATCTGGATCCGCGGCAACTTCTGGGCCGCGACGGTCATAGCCAGCTCGGTGTGGCTGCTGGGCTGCGGCGTGGGCCACGTGCGGGAGATGGCGAAGACCCGCAACTTCGCCCCGGGCAACGCCGGGCCGCCGTTCATTTCGGACGTAGTCAAGCCGCTGGTCCTCATCGGCCTGCTCATCGCGTACGTTTCCGGCGCGTAACGCCGGCGTTTTTCTCGTTGGAATAAATAAGGCCGCCCGGGAAGGCGGCCTTTTCTTTCTATGGCCAGCTTTTAAATATCCAGGTAAACCGTCTTGAGCTGCGTGAAGAACTCCAGCGCCTCCTGCCCCTGCTCGCGCGAGCCGGAGGACGACTCCTTGTAGCCGCCGAAGGGGACGTGGCACGCCGCGCCGACGGTGGGCGAGTTGACGTGCACGACGCCGGCCTCGATCTGTTTTACGTACCGCATCGCCCGGGCCAGGCTCTTGGTTACCAGCGTGGCCGAGAGGCCGTAGGCGGTATCGTTCGCGAGTTCTATGGCCTCGTCGAAGTCGTCGTACGCGATAACGGCCAAGACCGGCCCGAAGATCTCCTCCCGCCAGATAGTCATCTCGGGCGTAACGCCCACGAAAACCGCCGGCTCGACGAAGAAGCCGTGGGCCAGCTCGCCGTCGTCGAGGCGCCGGCCGCCGCACGCCGGCGTTGCGCCTTCTTTCTTCCCGATTTCGATATATTCGAGCACGCGCGCGAGCGCGTCGGCGTCCACCAGCGGGCCCATATCGACGTCGTCGCGCAGGCCGTTGCCGACGACGATTTTTCCGGCCGCCGCGGCGACTTTGGCGACGAACTCGCCGACGCGGCCCCGCGGGATTATCGCCCGGCTCGTCGCCGTACACTTCTGGCCGGTGGAGCCGAAGGCGCCGTCGGCGGCGTACGCCGCCGCGCGCTCGACGTCGCCGTCGTCGGCCAGGATGAGCGGGTTCTTGCCGCCCAGCTCGAGCTGGACCTTGACGAGGCGCTGATGTGCCCTCGCCGCCAGCCCCTTCCCCACCTCGCTCGAGCCCGTGAACGATATCGCTTTAACGTCCTCGCTCTCGCAGAAGACGTCGCCCAGCTCGGCGCCCGGGCCGTAGACCAGGTTGGCCACGCCCGCCGGCAAGCCGGCGTCCGCCAGGCACTCGAACAGGCGCACCGCGGTGAGCGGGGTATTGGTGGCCGGCTTGAGGACGACCGTATTGCCCGCTATTAGCGCCGGCGCGAGCTTCCACGCCGGGATGGCGACGGGGAAGTTCCACGGCGTGACGAGGGCGACGACGCCCAGCGGTTCGCGAAGGGTGTAGAGGAAGGTGTCGCGGCCGTCGGCGGCGAAGGTCCGGCCGCCCACCCGCCGCCCCTCGCCGGCGAAGAAGTCGAATATCTGCGCCGCGCGCAGCGTCTCGCCTCGCGCCTCGCGGAGGGTCTTGCCCTCCTCGCGGGTGAAGTCGCGGCCTATGTCGTCGGCGCGCTCGCGGAGCAAGGCCGCCGCCCGGGCCAGGTACTCGCCCCGAGCGGGTGCCGGCGTGTCGCGCCAGGCCGGAAAGGCTTTCTTCGCGGCCTCGACGGCGGCGAAGGCGTCGCCACGGCCGCCGCGCGAGTGGACGCTTACCA
The DNA here is from genome assembly GCA_036480675.1 of bacterium. GTDB lineage: Bacteria > RBG-13-66-14 > B26-G2 > WVWN01 > WVWN01 > WVWN01. The sequence continues at coordinate 2,080 of JAZGGY010000110.1, forward strand.
GCTCGCGGATGTCGGCGGGGTTGGCGTTCTCGTGGAGCTCGCCGCCTGCCGCGGGCACCCACGCGCCGTTTATGTAGTTGTGGAAAGTGTCGGGCATAAGTTCAGAAGTTACGGTTCTTTATCGCCGGCCGTCTTAAGCCAC
>JAZGGY010000111.1:0-4575 GCA_036480675.1 bacterium
GATGCCGCGGGTCCCGAACATCTTCTCGAAAGTCGTGATGGGGATAATGACGCTGTTGTCGCGGTTCTGGCCGAGCACCGAGCCCATGGGGTACGCGTCGCCGACGACGGTGAAGGCGTGGCCGCCGACCTTTATCCGTTCCCCCACGCCCGAGCTCGAGCCGAAGAGCCTGTCGGCGACCTCGTAGGCCACCCCCGTGACCTGGCGCGAGTGGTCGACCTCGGCGTTCGTCATGAAGCGGCCCCGCCGTATCTTGAGCCCCTCCATTTGCTGGAACTCCTCCGTCGTCCCGATGATGAGGACGCCCTTGACCTTCTTCTCGCGGAACGAAACCTCCTTCATCGTCACGTTGCGGGGCGCGGTGTAATCCACCGAGGGACAGCTCGCGGCGATGGCGGTGGCGTCCGCGACGGTGATGTCCGGCCGCTTTAAGCCCTCGTACCACTCCTCCCAATCGGTGGTGATGAAGTTCATCCGCATTACGAAGAAGGTGTCGGTCCCGGCGGTGGCGAAGACGTTGGCCACGTAGGTGCGCAGGCCGGCGATGAGCGAGATGAGGCCCACGACGGTGGCGACGCCGATGAAGACGCCCAGCACCGTCAAAAGCGAGCGCATCTTGTTGGCCCACAGCGACCGCGCCGCCAGCGCGAAGGCCTCGCGCAAATGCGCCCGAAAGACGACGAACCTCTCGCGGGAGAATTTCATAACCCTTACGATATCGATTATACCTTATATACGTTTCGAACCCAAGGGAATGTTGCGCGTAGGCGGTGGGGTTTTCCCTTTCGCGTCCCGGCTTTCCGTTTTATAATATATATTAATGAAAATCGACGCCATCCTCGCCGAGCTGCAACTCACCAAGGGCGACGCCATCCGCCACGTCGAGCATGTCCCGGCGCGCGAGGCGCGCTACCGCGAGCTCGAGCCGCCGCTGGCGCCGCCTCTCGCCGAGGCGCTGCGGCACCTGGGCATCACGCAGCTTTACAGCCACCAGGCGGAGTACGTCGAGGCCGCCCGCGCCGGCCGCAACGTCGTCGCCGTCACGCCCACCGCCTCCGGCAAGACGTACTGCTTCCTGTTGCCGGTGCTCGAGCGCTTCTACGACGAGGGCGGCGGCTCCGCGCTCTTCCTCTACCCCACCAAGGCGCTGAGCCAGGACCAGCTCCGCAACCTCAACCGGTTTCTGGCGCTCGCGCCGCCGGTGGCGAGCCGCGTCACGCCCGGCGTCTACGACGGCGACACGCCCGCGACCGCGCGCCGCAAGCTCCGCGACGGCGCTAACCTCCTCATCACCAACCCGGACATGCTCCACGCCGGCATCCTCCCCCACCACGCGCGGTGGGGCCGCTTCTTCTCGTCGCTGCGCTACGTCGTCGTCGACGAGCTCCACGCCTACCGCGGCATCTTCGGCTCCCACGTCGCCAACGTCCTGCGGCGGCTTCGGCGCGTCGCCTCCCACTACGGCGCGGCGCCGCAGTTCCTGCTGACCTCCGCCACCATCGCCAACCCCAAGGAGCACGCCGAGCGGCTGGTGGGCGACGACGTGACGCTGATAGACGAGTCCGGCGCGCCGCAGGGCGACCGGTACTTCGTCATCCTGAACCCGCCGCTCTCGGACCGGGGCCTGGGCCTGCGCCGCTCCGCCAACGTCGAGGCCTCGGAAATCCTCCAGGCGCTGGTGAAGGAGGGGGTCCAGTCGGTGACCTTCGCCCGGGCGCGCGTCGTCGCCGAGCTCATATATAAGTACACCCGCGAGGCGCTGGGGCCCAAGTTCGACGGCAAGCTACGCAGCTACCGCGGCGGCTACCTCCCCCAGGAGCGGCGCGAGATAGAGAAGCAGCTCTTCGGCGGCCAGCTGCTGGGCGTAACCGCCACCAACGCGCTCGAGCTCGGCATCGACGTGGGGGGAATGGACGCCGCGGTCGTCGTCGGCTTCCCGGGGTCCATCGCGTCGCTGCTGCAGCAGTCGGGCCGCGCGGGCCGGCGCGCCGAAGCGTCGCTGGCGGTCCTGGTGGCCTACGACGACCCGGTGGACCAGTACCTCGCCCGCCACCCGCAGTACGTCTTCGGCCGCTCGCCCGAGGCCGCTATTATCGACCCGGAGAACGTCTACATCCTATCGGGGCACCTGCGCTGCGCCGCCGCGGAGCTGCCGCTCACCGCCGACGACCTGGCGGCCTTCGGCTCGAGCGCTCCCGACGTGGCCGAGATCGTCGCCGACGAGGGCGACATGGCCGCCAAGGACGGCAAGTACTGGTGGCTCTCTAGCGACTACCCCGCGGCGGACGTGAACCTCCGCTCATCATCCGACAACACCGTAACGATAATGGACGCGGGCAGCGAGAACGCCGTCGTCGGCACGCTGGACTACGAGAGCGCGCTGGAGCAGCTCTACCCGGAGGCCATATACCTGCAGCAGGGCGAGACGTACTTCGTCCGCGAGCTCGACCTGGGCCAAAAGGTCGCGTTCGTCGAGCGGCGCGACGTCGACTACTACACCCAGGCCATGGTGGAGGCGACGCTGCGGGTCCTCAAGACGCTCGAGTCCCACGAGAACGCCGCCGGCGCCTTCGGCCTGGTGGACGCGCTCGTAACGTGGCGAACCGTCGGCTTCAAGAAGATAAAGTTCTACTCGCTGGAGTCCATCGGCTGGTCGCCCCTGGAGCTGCCGGCGGTGGAGCTCCCGACGGTGGCGGTCTACGTCGCGCCCGGGCCGGAGGTCCTGAGCGATGTTTCGCGTATGGGTTATAATCCGTTCGAGGGGCTGGTCGGCCTGAAGAACGTGCTGCAGGCGGTGATACCGCTGTTCGCGATGTGCGACCCGCGCGACCTGCGCGGCGTGGTAGATTCGTCGAACCTGGGCGCGCCGGCGGCGTTCATATACGACGTCTACCCCGGCGGCCTGGGTTACGCCGAGCACGCCTACCGCCGGTTGGACGAGGTCCTCAAGAGCTGCGAAGAACTCATCGCGGGCTGCGAGTGCGGGAACGGCTGCCCGAGCTGCGTCGGCGTCGCGACGTTCACGCCCAACCAGGTCCGCGACCCGGACCTCCGCCGCGGCCACTACCTGCCCCACAAGGAGGCCGCGCTCGCGCTGGTCCGCGCGCTGTTGACGTGAGCAATATTAAATCTTATTATCTACCCTGGGCCGCGTGGGTCGCGGTGCTGGTATTCTTCGCGTTCGTCGCGTTGCCGGAGGCGCCGCAGCCGCGCGCCCTCAACATAGACAAAGTGCGCCACGCCGCGGCCTACGCGCTGCTGGGCGCTCTCGCCGCCCGGGCCATGGCGGGCGCCGCGCGTCGCGGCGGAACGTTCGCCTTCGTCGTCGCCTTTTTCTCGGTACTTCTGATCGGCGCCGGGACGGAGATTATCCAGGCCTTCGTACCGGGCCGCAGCGCCGACGTCGTCGACCTGGGCGCGGACCTGGCGGGCGGCATATTCGGCGCGTCGGCGTACCTCTGGGCGTTCGCCGGCCGCCCCGCGGAAACGGATAACGAAATTTGATAAGACACACCTTTCGAATATTGAACGGCGTGGGGCCGCGTACCGAACGTCGCATCCGGCGCGAGGGGATCTCTTGCTGGGACGACTTCCTCGCGCGCGGCGGCGTGACGTTCACCGCCGCGTGGCGCAACGAGCTGTGGACCAGGGAGCTGGCGCGGTGGCGCGACGCATTACGCCGGCGCGACGAAAAATTCTTCCAGCAGAAATTACCGCGAAACGAACACTGGCGATTGTTCGACGCGTTCTGCGACGACGTGGCCTGTCTGGACATCGAGACCACGGGCCAGGCGCCGCCGAACGACGAGACGACGGTCGTCGGCGTCTTCAGGCCGGGGCGGGGCCTGACCCAGCTCGTCGCCGGCCGCGACCTGTGCGGCGACGCCGTGGACGCCGCGCTGGAGGGGGTCAAGCTCCTCGTTACGTTCTTCGGCGCGAACTTCGACGTGCCTTTCCTAAAGCGGGAGTTCTCGTACCTGCAACTCGAGTTTCCCCACTACGACATCTGCTTCGGGGCCAAGAAGCTCGGCGTCAAGGGTGGCCTTAAAAAGGTCGAGAAGCAATTCGGCATCGCCCGCGACGGCGACGTCGACGGCCTTGACGGCTACGACGCCGTAAAGCTCTGGCAGGCCCACTGCCGCGGGAAGCGCGGCGCGCTCGAGCGCCTGCTGCGCTACAACGCCGCCGATACGAAAAATCTCATACCGCTGGCCGCCATGATCTACCAGCGGCTCTGCGCGCAAGAAAACGCTTCGCGCACGTAAACTAAACGCAACACAGGAGGACCGAATTGAAATACGCCATAACGTTACTGGCCGCCGTCACAGTTTTGACCGCTGCCCTCGGCGCCGGCGGCTGTCGCGGTTGCGCGGAGAAGGCCGACCTCGACATGGTACCCGGGATGAAGGACTCGGGCATCCCCGACCCCCACGCCGCGAAAGAACACGAGAAAGAGCTCGAGCAGCTCAACCAAGAGATCGAGGAGCTGACGAGGGAACTCGCGACGATCGCGATGAACCCCAACCTAAGTCCGGCGGAGAAAGAACGGCGCATGGGGGAGCTCGAGAAAGAGAT
>JAZGGY010000112.1:0-5203 GCA_036480675.1 bacterium
AGCCAGCCGAGGGCCTCTTCGGCGGCGTACGCGAGGACCTCGGCCCGCTTCTCCACGGCGTCCGGCGCGCCGGCCGGAAAGAGGGCCCGAAGCTTAGCTCTTAAGTTGTCAAGGAGCTCTTCACGCCTCGGGCCTTCTTTATTCGCCATGTTATCTGCCACCATCCCGGTAGCACGATAACATAACCCGAGGCGCCGCGAAACAAAATAATCAGTAGTTCATAACCGCCCACTCCAGCGAGCGCTTCGTGCGCGAGAGGCACTTCGTCGTCTTGAACTTGACGACGCGGTACTTCTTCAGCTCCTTGGGAAACCGCCCGCCCCAGGATACGAGCCAGCGGCCCTTAGCCGCCGCGAGGACGCGCCACAGGCGCTTCTCGTCGGCCTCCGACCACTCGTACGGGTACGGGCACGCCAGCCCCGTATACGGCGGGTCCACGTAAAAGAACGCGGCGTCGCTGTCGTACCGGCGCAGGACCGCCTCGAAGTCGTCGTTCTCGATGACGGTCCGAACGAGCCGCGCGGCTATACCCCTGAAATCCTTTAACAGCGGAACGCTGCCGCCGCCGGGCGGACGCTTGGGGTAGCCGAAACTCCCGCCCAACGAGCCGAACGACAATTGGTAACGTAAATACCAGCGCACGGCGCGTTGTACGTCCGTCAGCCGCGGCTCCTTTTCGAGGTCGGCGAAAACCTGCCGCGAACGTAAATAGTAAGATAACTGGCGCTCGAGCTCCTTGGGATGGTACTTAACGACGCGGAAGAAGTTAACGAGGTCGCCGTCGACGTCGTTGACGACCTCGACCTTAACGCGCTCCTTCGTAAAGAATACGTGCCCCGCGCCGAAAAAGACCTCGACGTATACGTCGTGCTCGGGAAAGTGTTCGATTATACGCTTCGCCAGGCGGTACTTACCGCCCACACGCGAGATCGGCGATTTTACGGCCACCGCAGCCACCTCCGTCACCAGCACCAATACCAAAAATACGGCGCCGACGTGGCGAAGGTGACCGCTATTGAAAATGTTTTTCATTCTATAGCCAGCGAGAGGCCCGCGGCCGCCGCGGCGCCCTTCGTCCCGTACCCGCCGGCCAGGCGGAGGTCGACGTTACGCCACAGCTTAATGCCGGCCGTCCCAACCGCCGCTACGTTTTTGGCGGGATAGTCGACGGCGACGCCCGGGCCCAGGTGTACGCGCCACACCCTCACGACGTCGACGCCGGCGACGGCCGTGCCGCCGCCAAGCCCCAAGCCACCGCCGAAGTGCGGCCGAAACTCGACGGCCACGAGCGGCGTCGGCGCCCGGTACGCGCCGACCTGAAGCTCGCCCTCTTTATATATCTCGCCCTTGGGCGTCCGGTAGATCAGGCCCACTTGTTCGCCTTCGGCCGTCTTTACCTCGTACACTTCCGTCCCGCCCGGCAGGCCCGCCGTCAGCTCTTCGGCCCGCGTCTTAGCTCGCCCGGGCGTCAACCGCTCGCGCAGCGTAAGGCGGTCCTCGACGGTCGGTACCGGCTCCGCCTCGGGCGGCAGCCCGCGCGACGTCGCCGACGGCGGCACCGTCGTCGTAACGCCCGCGTCGTCGCCGCCGAAGAACGCCTTTATCGCCGGGCCGACGTCGCGGACGAACCAGACGACCGCGGCGATCACGCATATACTGGCGACGGCCACGGCGGCCCACCGAAGCAAGCCGGGAATTCGTCGCGTAACCATTTGTCCACCTCGTTTGCTATCGCCTCCCCGATGAGGAATTGTTCCTCCCGGTCGGCGACGATCTTTAAGTCGTCGGCGCTGTCGACGAAGCCGAACTCGATTAGCGCCGCGTAAATATGGTAATTAAGCTCCTCTTCGGTAAAGCCCGCCTTCCGGTACGGCGTCCCGGAGAGGATATAGTAATGCGTGAATTTCAGGCCGCGGTCCCGCCATTTCGGCCGCCGCGGCTGCCCGCGGGGCTCGAGCTGGACCGTCTTGACGATCGCGCGCTGCACGATGTCGCCCAGCCGACGCGACTTACTTTCCTCGCTGCTGACGAAGACCTCCGTCCCGGTGCCGCCGCCGGCGTTATGGTGGCAGCTCAGCACGACGACGAGCGGCTTTACGTTCGCGGCCTGAACGAAGGCGCCGAAGTACGCCTGGAGGGACTTGATCCGTCGCGTAATCCGCACCCGCGGCATGTCGAAGATTGGGTATCCGCGGCGACGAAAGGCGTTTATCAACGAGTCGCCGAAAGCCGTATTTAAGTCGAACTCCTTTACGCCGCCCACGCCGACGGCGCCGGTGTCGCCTCCCCACGTCGTCGGGAAGTGCCCTTTCGAAATCGCGATTACGATCGGTTGTGTGTTGTCTACCACGTCCCGTACCTCCTAAAGAAAGCTCCGCCACAGCGCCACCGCGGCGAATATAATCGCCATGGCCGTGCCGCCCAGCGTTCCCAACATCGCGTACTTGGCCCTCTTCGTCGCCGCGCCGCTGGCGAGTTTTTCTTCGATCACGGCGAGCGCTACCTTTATCTCCGTCAATACGCTGTACATTGTCACGTGCTCGTCGTAATTCCGCTTCGCGGCGTCCTTTATATTCTTGATCTCGGATCGCACGAAACCTTTATATTCGTTATTCCCGTCCATCATCCGCGCCCTCCGTTATTCGGCCGCGCCCTTACCGGGGATCCCCAGCAGCTCGACCTTTCCCTTTACCCGGGCCAGGTTGGGCGTCGGTTCGACGACGACCATAAACAGTTTGTTCGGCGTCGCCGCCGGCGCCTGAACGCCGATCGTGATGTCGGTAAGGCCGGAGATATCTTTAATTACGCCCAGCGTGTACGTCACATCCAGCGCGTCGACGTCGACGCACACGTCCAGGTCCACCGGTAGCGCGTCGAACGCGAGCGCCGTATAGCTGTCGGCGAGGCACACCCGTATCGTCTTGTACTGCCAGGTGTAGGGCGCTGGCCGCCACTGCCCCGGAACTTCGGTCAGGTTCTCGTCGAAGTCGAACTCGGCGAGGTTTAATACGTACTCCTTGGCGAAGAGAACCTCGTCGTACGAGCGGTACGAGTAGTCGAATTTCAGCGCGCCGCCCGATTTGTACGCGTTAAAGACCCTTACGTACCCGGCGGCCTCGTCCTGCGGGCCCGTCGAGACGTGGACCTCGTAGTCGTCGCGCCGTGTTTGGTAATATTTAACGCCGGAGAAATACGCCTTCTCGAAGTTGTCGTACGTATATTTATGTTTAATGGCGAAATAGTTAGCGCTGCCGCTCGTGCTGAGCAGGTCCACCTCGGCCGACTCCGCCGCCAGGTAGACGCGCTTGCCGTCGACATCCTGGCTCGAGCCGGCCAGGACCTTGACTTTATCCGGCGTGGCTCCCTGCGCTCCCTTAAGGCCGTCGAAGATCCGCGCGATCCCTGGCAACAGGTCGCGGCGGAGCCCCCCGACCGCGGCGCCGATGGCGTTCGTTACGAGCGCTACGTCTTCGCGCTCCACTCGGTCGTTCAGCCATCCGCCGTCGTTTACGTTCGGTACTTCCGGCATGCTAACGTCTCCTTACCACACGTAAAGGTCGTTGAAGCGGGCATCGTTGCCGTAAATAATCGGCCCGATGCCGCCCTGGCTCGCGTAGCCGCCGTCGTTTATACCCGTACCTAAGACCGTTCCGTTGGCTTTTACGGCGATCTTGCCGCGCTCGAGCCACACCTCGAGCGGAAAGTAGTCCGCGGTGGGGTCGAACGATATGTTGGTCCAGTTCTTAACCATCGTGTCGCCGCCGCCCGAGCGCCATACGACGCCCCACTGCCAGTCGGGCGCGAGCCGCCGTATCAGAACCATATAGAAATCGCCGTTCTTGGTCGGGCTGGCGCCGACGCGGACCGCGAGGCCGGCGCTGTACGTATCGTTGGACGACAGGAGTTTCATCAGCACCCGGGCGTAAAAGTCGTCAACGTGGGCGACGTTGTGTATATTGCCGCTCGGGTCCGGGCTTCCGCCGCTAAGCCCTTGCATTACTGTGTCGCCGGCGTCGTCGACCGGACCCCACGCGCCGTCGCCAAAGTCCGTATAATCCCCAGGAACCCCTCCCGGCTCTTCGAAGTCGTCGTACAGTATCGCGGCGACGGTATGCTCGCTTCTGCGGTCGTACGTCTCCGCCCGCAGCGTGTAATAGGGCGGGTACGTCGCGCCCAGGAGCGCCCCCGGCGTCACCAGCCGCGCCCGCGTCGGCCCCGGCTTCACCCCGTATACCTCGTCGCGTAGCTCCAGCGCCTCTTCCGGCGTGGGGATCCGGTCGAGCTCGAGGTGGCCGGTGAAGAGCTCGAGCTTGCCCCAAAGGCCGCCGAACGCGCTCCACGGATCCTCGTCGTCCGGCCAGTCGAGGCCGTTCTTGTAATACTGCTGAACGTCGGCTACCTCCAGCGTCGGCGCGTACGTCGCCCCCTTCGTATTTACGGCGCTCTTTATCGCGGCTATCGTAAGGCCCGTGGCCGTCTCCTGCCAGCGCGCCAGGAGGCGCGCGCGGTACGTCTCGTCGTCTTCGTCGCCGTCGCGCGGCAACTTCAGCTTCACGCCCCACTTGTCGAGGTCGCCGCCAACGGCGCTCTGTATGAACGCCGCGGCGTGGACGTCGTTGAGGCACGTCACGGCCTTGTCGAACGCGTTTTTGAACGCCCGGGCGAACACCGTCAACGTCGGCTTCGCCTTCTCCGGCTCGGGCCGGAACGGCTTATATCGCGAGAACAGCGGCCATTTAAAAGACCAGCGCCCCATAACTTTAATCCTGCGTCTCCTGTTTTTGCGACGCGTTGAGCACGAAAAAGTCGAGGTCGAATACCTTGCGGTTCTCGTTGTCGAAATAGTCGGCTACGGCGTCCAGCGTCTCCTGGCCGACGTTCTCGCCGCGGTTGGAGACGAAGAGCGCCGCGGTCGTCGGGCCGTAGTAGCCGGCGACGTACTGCGCCTCCGTCACCTCGTCGAACGCGTCGACCGCTTCGTTCTCGTAATAGTCCGCGGTCCCCAGCATTCGGGTCCGGTACAGCGCCAGCGCCTGCGCCTGCGCCTCGTCCTCCGTCGTCCCGCTCGACCAGCCGGCGCCGAACGCCTCGACGTGGTTGCGGAGCGCTTCTATGTCGCCGAGCTGGGGCCAGATGGCGAGATAATCTATTTTGGCGACGTCGTAGAGCGCGCCGACGGCGTTCGCGACGAGCCGAATAATCC
>JAZGGY010000113.1:0-2365 GCA_036480675.1 bacterium
GTCTTCGGCGAACTTGACGACCCGGCGGGTTACTTCTATCGCTTCGGCCTGGCGAAGTCGATGTTGGGCGTCCAGCGCGGCGAGCGCAAAGACGGCGACGAATAGCGGCACGCCACGCGCCGCTCGGTCATATTGGCTCGTAACGGAACCAGTCCCTACGGAGTAACTTTATGCAGAAAATCGAGATCGACCCCATCTCTCGCCTGGAAGGGCACGGCAAAATAGCCATCTTCCTGGACGACGCCGGCGACGTGGCCGAGGCCTACCTCCAGATCCCGGAGCTTCGCGGCTTCGAGCAGTTCTGCGTCGGCCGGCCGGTGGAGGAGCTCCCCCGCATTACGCCCCGCATCTGCGGCGTTTGACCGCTCGTCCACCACTTCGCAGGCGCGAAGGCATGTGACGCGGTTTACAAGGTGGAGCTGCCGCCCAACGGCGAGAGACTCCGGCGGATGATATACAACTCCTACTTCTTCTACGACCACCTGCTGCACTTTTATTACCTTGCGGCGCCGGACTTCGTCGTGGGGCCCACGGCCGACCCGGCCGCGCGCAACATCCTCGGCGTCATAGCCAAGGTGGGCTTGGAGACCGGCAAGAAGGTCATCGAGATGCGCGCTAAGGCCATCGACGTGCTGAAGTACTTCGGCGGCAAGCGCACCCACCCCATCATCGGGCTGCCCGGCGGCATCAGCAGGGCGCTGGACGCCGAGACCCGCGACGAGATGCGCAAGCACGCCGAGGAGGCGGTCGAGTTCTCCAAGTTCACGTTCCAGATCTTCGAGGACGTAGTCCTCAAGAACAAGGAGTACGTCGACCTCGTCCTCTCCGATATCTACGGCGGCCAGCAGACGTACTACATCGGCCTCGTCAACAAAGACAACAAGGTGGACTTCTACGGCGGCATGACGCGCATCGTCGACCCCGACGGCAACGAGTTCGCGAAGTACGAGGGCCGGGACTACCTCGACCACATCGCCGAGCGCGTCGAGCCCTGGACCTACCTCAAGGTGACGTACCTCAAGAACGTCGGCTGGACGGGTTGGGTTACGGGCAAAGACTCCGGCATCTACCGCGGCGGCCCGCTCGGCCGGCTCAACGCCTCCGAGGGGATGCAGACGCCGGTGGCGCAGGCCGAGTTCGAGAAGATGTACGAGACGCTGGGCGGCAAGCCGGTCCACGCCACGCTCGCCTACCACTGGGCCCGCATCATAGAGGGCGCCCAGGGCGCCGAGCTGTGGCTGAAATATATGCAGGACGACGACATCCTCGACGAGCACATCCGGAATATCCCGACCGAGACGCCGAGCCGGGGCGTGGGGACCATCGAGGCCGCGCGCGGCCACCTCATCCACGACTACGACACCGACGAGAACGGCATCGTGACCGAGATGAACCTCATCGTCGCGACGACCCACAACTACGCCGGCATCAACATCGCCGTCCGCAACGCCGCCAAGGGCGTCATCAAGGGCGGCGACGTCGACGAGGGCAAGCTCAATATGGTGGAGATGGCCTTCCGCGCCTACGACCCCTGCATGGCCTGCGCGACGCACAGCCTCCCCGGCAAGATGCCCATCGAGTTCGAGATCTACGACGCCGACCGCAAGCTTCGCCGTACGATCAAGCGGAACTGCTAACGGCTGACAAAGCAAAACCGAAGGCGGTCGTAAGGGCCGCCTTTTAATTTTGTAACTTATATCGTGGCGTCCGGTCGCGGCTCCTATTTTTTTATGTTACAATTTCGGTCCATGGCCGCCGAGCTCGAAGCCAGACGGGGCAAAACATTGGTATTGGGCATCGGCAACGTCATCCGCGGCGACGACGGCGTCGGCATACACGTCGCCCGCCGCGTGGCCGAGTTGCTGCCCGCCGAGCTTGCCCCCCGCGTCGACGTGGACGAGGCGTGCACCGGCGGCTTCGACCTGGTGGACTACCTCCGCGGATACGAGCGGGCAATAATCGCGGACGCCATCAAGACCGAGGGCGGCGAGCCGGGGACGGTATACAAGTTCGCCGCGGACGCGCTCAAGCCCACGGCCCACCTAGGCCACAGCCACGGCGTAAACCTCGCCTCGGCGCTGGCGGTCCTTTCGGCGCTCGAGCTCGGCGCGCCGCGTGAGGTGACGGTCGTCGCCGTCGAGGCGGAGTGGCTGTACGAATTTAAAGAAGAGCTGTCGCCTCGCGTCGCCGCCGCGGTAGAGGAGGCGGCCGCGGCCGTACTCGAGGCGTTGAAGAATCCCCCGGCGTGAAACCGGCAACGACGATAGTTGGGAAGAGGCTGCGCGTGACCGGCGTCGTCCAGGGCGTCGGCTTCAGGCCGCACGTTTACAACCTCGCGCGACGCCTTGACCTCGCGGGCTTCGTC
>JAZGGY010000114.1:0-2205 GCA_036480675.1 bacterium
TTCCGCCTCCTTTACGATCGATATCCTTTTTTATCTTCCCTTCCCAAAGGTGCGAACCATATACGAAAACAAGGTTGCCCACAGGTAGCCTCCTTTCCTATAAACCGTCCCTGCGGCGGGCATTAAACCCGCCGCTTCTTAATCTTTTATTATCCGACACTCGGCAGATCCACGCCCTTCTCTTTCGCGAACGTTATGGCCTCGTCGTAGCCGGCGTCGGCGTGGCGCATGACCGCGGTCCCCGGGTCGTTGGTCAGGACGCGCTCAAGGCGCGCTGCCTGCTCGGCCGTGCCATCGGCGACTATTACCTGGCCCGCGTGCAGCGAGTAGCCGATGCCGACGCCGCCGCCGTGGTGCACGCTCACCCACGTCGCGCCGGAGACGGCGTTAAGCAGCGCGTTCAAAATAGGCCAATCGGCGATGGCGTCCGAGCCGTCACGCATCCCCTCCGTCTCGCGGTACGGCGACGCCACCGAGCCGCCGTCGAGGTGGTCCCGGCCTATCACGAACGGCGCCTTCGCCTTCCCGGATTTAACGAGCTCGTTCATCGCCAGGCCCATCTTGGCACGGTCGCCGTAGCCGAGCCAGCATATCCGGCTGGGCAGGCCCTGGAACGGGACCTTCTCCTGCGCGAGCTTTATCCACCGCGCGAGCGCCTCGTCCTCCGGGAATAGCCGCAGCACCTCCTCGTCGGTTGCGGCTATGTCCGCGGCCTCGCCGGAGAGCGCGGCCCAGCGGAACGGCCCCCTGCCGCGGCAGAACATCGGCCTGATGTACGCCGGGACGAAGCCGGGGAACGCGAACGCGTCCTCGACGCCGGCCTGCTTCGCCTGCGCGCGGATGTTGTTGCCGTAGTCGAAGGTGACGGCACCCCCCTTCTGCATCGCGAGCATGGCCTCGACGTGAACGGCGACGGTCTCGAACGCGCGCTCCCGGTATCCCTCCGGGTCCCTCTCGCGGAGCGCCAGCGCCTCGGCTAGCGTCATCCCCGCCGGGACGTACCCTTTGAGCATGTCGTGGGCCGACGTCTGGTCCGTCAACGCGTCGGGGACCTCGCCGCGGCGCGCGAGCTCGGGGTGGACGTCGCCGGCGTTGGCCACCAAGCCTATCGACAAGGGTTCCTTCTTCTTCAGCGCCTCGTCGCGCCAGCGTAGCGCTTCGTCGACGTCGGCCGTCATGCGGTCGCAGAAGCCCTGGTCCACGCGACGCTGGATTCGCGCCGGGTCGACCTCGACGTCGACGACGACGCCCTCGTTCATCGTGACGGCCAGCGGCTGCGCGCCCGACATGCCGCCCATCCCCGCGGTGAGGACCCATTTGCCGGCGAGCGAGCCGCCGAAATGCTGCCGCGCGCACTCGGCGAAAGTCTCGTACGTCCCCTGCAGGATCCCCTGCGTGCCGATGTAGATCCAGGAGCCGGCGGTCATCTGGCCGTACATGATAAGGCCGCGGCCCTCCAGCTCCCAGAACGTCTCCCAGTTCGCCCAGGCCGGCACTAGAAGGGAGTTGGCGAGGAGGACGCGCGGGGCATCCGGCGTCGTCTTGAAGACGCCCACCGGCTTACCGGATTGAATGAGCAGCGTCTCGTCGCTCTCCAGCCGCCGGAGCGTCTCTACTATCTTGTCGAACGCTTCCCAACTGCGCGCGGCCTTGCCGGCGCCACCGTAGACGACCAGCTCCTCGGGTATCTCGGCGACGTCCGGGTCGAGGTTGTTCATCAGCATCCGCAGCGCCGCCTCCTGGTGCCAGCCCTTGCAGCTGAGCTCCGTACCCCGCGGCGCGCGGACCGCGCGCGGCTTGCTCTCTATCGCCATATCGGTCCTCTCCTTCACCGTCAAACTACTTACGCCTGATTATAAAGAACGGCTTGCGCCGGGGCAACCGATTATTTCGGCTTGCGTTACGGCCGCGCCTTGGTAGAATAAGATTATCGAAAGGAGACGGCGATGAAAAGCGCGATCGCGTTAGCCTTCGTATTTGCGTTGGCGACCGGGGCATGCGGCGGCCTGGGCGGAAAGGCGGCCGAGAGCGAGGGAACCGCCTCGCCGCCGGACGAGGCCGAAGTCAAAAGCTCCCTCGACGACCAGGGTACGGGTAGGAAGTGGCTGCTCCTCGAGCTTACGGCGGAACAGCGCGAAGAACTCGAGCGGCAGCGGCAACGGAACCGCGGGAGCGGACGGCCCGAGGTAACGGTCGCGTTCACGC
>JAZGGY010000115.1:0-3481 GCA_036480675.1 bacterium
GTCCGGGATCTCGCCGATGCCCATCTGCATGGTGGAGCCGTCCTCGATCAGTTCCGCGACGTACATACCGATCTTGCGCGCCGTCTCGGATACCTGCCCCGCGCCCGGCAACTGCGTCGGCGGTTCGTCGACCTCGACGACGTGCGTGAGCTTGCGCACGTGGATGAACGAATCGCCCAACGTCCGCGGCATCCGGGGGTTTATCTGCGCGATGACGTTCCGGGCCTTCTCCGCCGCGGGCTTGGTTACGTCCACGCCGGCGCCGAAAGAACAAAAGCCGTGCTCGTCCGGCGGCGAGAGGTTGCATAGGACGACGTCCACGTCGTAGAAACCTTCGAGTATCAGGTTGCCTATCTCGTATAGATAAATGGGGATGTACTCGGCGCGGCCCTCGTTCACCGCTTCGCGGGCGTTGGGGCCGGTGAAGTAGGCCATGTGGCGGAAGTGGGGCGCCATCTCGGGCGCCATATACGGCGCGGGGCCGAAGGTCAAGAGGTGCCACACCTTCACGTTTTCCAGCTCCGGCGCCCGAGCCGTCATGGCCTCCACCAGCGTTATAGGCGTCGCGCAGCCGGGATGGACGTGCACGTTGTCGCCCGATTTTATGACCTTGACCGCCTCGGCCGCGGTCGTCCGCTTGTTCTTGTAATCTTCGAGCCAACTCATTACCATGGTCGTCGCTCCGCGAACGCCCGGGCCGTTAGCCGCCGATAATTTCGTCGATGGGCGTATACTCGAGACTGAACAGATCGCACAGGCGGGGATGGGTGCAGGCGCCGCTGTGGAAGTAAATGCCCCTGCGCAGGCCGGCGTTGCGAGCCGCCGCCTCCGCCACCCCCAACGCCGCCACTTCGGCCAAATATTCCTTGAGGTTGCCGTTGAACGCGTACGAGCAGGTGCGCGGCACCGCGGAGGCGATGTTGGGCACGCAATAGTGGGTGACGCCGAATTTCTCGAACACCGGGTCGGCGTGGCTCGTGGGCCTGCTGGTCTCGACGCAGCCGCCCTGGTCGATGGCGATATCCATCAGGACGGCGCCCGCCCTCATCGAACGGACCATCTCCTCCGTAACGAGCATGGGCGGCCTGTCGCCGTGGACGTAGGCCGCGGTTATGACGACGTCGGCGTACTCGCACGCCCGGGCTATATTGGGAACCTCCGCCATGTGGGTGATGACCGCCGGCATCACGGCCTCGCCCCGTCTTAAATTGGCGACCGAGTGGTCGAAGAGGTGCGTCTGGACGCCCAAAGCCGCGAAGGACTTCGCCGCGGTGGTCCCCACGTTGCCGGCTCCTATGATGGCCACCGCCACCGGCGGGATGCCGGGGAGGTTGGCGAGGGCGACGCCGCGCCCCCCCTCGTAATGGGACAGGTAGCGGCCGGCGATGCTGGGCGCCATGTGGCCCACCAGCTCCGATATTATCTTCATCACCGGGAACTCGCCGCGCTCGTCCTCCAGGATCTCGTAGCCGATGGCCACGACCTTCTTGTCCAACATCGCCCGCACGGCCTCGTCCACCTGGGCGCCGAGCTGAATGGCGCTGAAGACGACGGCCCCCTCGTTCATAAACGCTATTTCGTCGATCGCCGGCGGCTGCACCTTGGCGACGACTTCGGCGCGGCCGTAGACCTCCTGCGGCGAGAAGACGACCGTCGCCCCGGCCTTCTCGTACTCCTCGTCCGTGAAGCCGGCGTCGGCGCCGGCCTCGGTCTCCACGAAGACGCGGTGACCTTCCCGCGAATACACGAACGCGCCCAAGGGCGTCACCGCCACGCGCGTCTCCGCCAACGTCTGCTCTTTAGGGATTCCGATATCCATAACTACTCCTCCCGGGCGTTCGCCGGGACGTGCCCAAGGTATTTTATACTTTGTTTATAATATTTAATCGAGTTGCGGTCAACCTTAATCTTGGTAAATGCGGCGAGGCCGGAAATCCAGCGTTGCCTTAAAAAAACGCGGACTTTGTGTAGGATTTCACTTGACACCCGGGCGCGGATATCTTAAATTTAATGAGCGCTTTCGCCCGCGAGGCGGAGCGCCGGCCGACGCGACGGCCTGATGTTCGCACCTGCTCTTTCCGCCCGCTCTTTGCCCGAGCGTACCGCCGCTCGCTAAGGCCCATACCCCCGTGGGGGCGTGGGCTTTTTTGTCCCGCCTGGCGAAAGTTACTAACGATGACCATCATTAAAACTGACCCCGGTTTCAAGTACGAGGTCGCGGCGGAACCCGGCGGCGAGGCCATAAAGTACTGCTTCGCTTGCGGCAGTTGCACCGCGGCCTGCCCCGTTCGCGCCATCGACGAGCGCTACAACCCCCGCAAGATAATCCGTATGATCCTCCTGGGCCTGCGCGACCGCGTCCTGGAGTCGGATTTCATCTGGTTGTGCTCGACGTGTTACTCGTGCGAGGAGCGCTGCCCGCAGGAGGTTTCCTTCGCCGAGATAATCACCGCGGTGAAGAATATCGCCGCCCGCGAGGGCAAGCTCCACCCGGCGTACGTGACCCAGCTCGAGCTCCTCAAGCAGTTCGGCCGCCTTTACGAGCTGGAGGAGTTCGACAACAAGAAGCGCGCCAAGATGGGCCTCGCCGAGCTCAAGACCACCTGCGACGAGGTGGGCAAGTTACTGGAAGAATCGTAACCCTCTAATCTATGGAAAACAAGTACGCTCTCTTCCTCGGCTGCACGATACCGCTCCGCGGCCGCCAATACGAGAAGTCCGCCGTCGAGGTCGCGCGCCTCTTCGGCGCCGAGCTCGAGCCCCAGCAGGACTTCGCCTGCTGCGGCTTCCCCATCAAGTCCGCCACGCGCGAGGGGACGCTGCTGTTGGCGGCGCGCAACCTGGCCGTCGCGGAGGAGGCGGGGCTGGAGGTCCTGGCGCTGTGCTCGAGCTGCGCGTCGGTCCTGGCCGAGACGGCGGAGGAGCTGGCCGAGGACGACGACCTCCGCGCGCGGGTTAACGAGAAGCTCGCCAAGGTGGGCCGCAAGGTCGAGAAGCCGCCGCGGGTCCGCCACTTCGCGCGGTGGCTCTACGAGGAGGTCGGGCCGGAGGCGATTAAGGGGAAAGTGGTCGCGCCGCTGGCCGACTTCCGCTTCGCCATCCACTACGGCTGCCACTACCTCAAGCCCTCGTGGGCCTTCCACGACGCCGAGGACCCGGAAGCGCCCCATTCCATAGGGGACCTCCTGCGGGCGACGGGGGCCGAGGTCGTAGAGTACGCCGAATACAAGAAGTGCTGCGGCGGCGCGATCCTGGGCATCGACGCCGAGCTGTCGCTGGCCATGGCCGGCGAGAAGCTGAGCCGTGTCAAGGCCGCCGGGCCGGACGCCGTCGTCCTGGTGTGTCCGTTCTGCGCCGTGATGTACGACGACAACCAGAAGAAGGCGGCCAAGATGCTCGAGGTAGAGCTGGACGTACCCGTGGTTTACCTACCGCAAGTGTTGGGGCTGGCTATCGGTATGTCGCCCAAAGAGGTGGGCCT
>JAZGGY010000116.1:0-5489 GCA_036480675.1 bacterium
AACGCCGTACACGCGCGTGGGCTCGCCGGCATACGCGCGGAACGCGACGGCCAGTGCGAAGCCGACGAAACCGAGCGGCAACGCCGCGGCCAACAGGTACGCGACGACGACCAGCCACCCACCCGCGCCGGCGAGGCCGCCCGCGCCCAGCGGCAAATGCGCCACCGCTGCGCCGACGACGAAGGCCGCAGCGCCGAAGAGCAGCGCGTTAAACGCCTGCGTGGCGCGCCCTTTGCGGCCCGCGCGCTCGCCGGCCAGCGTCGCGAGCGAGGCACCCACCGCCAAACCGAGGAAAGCCGCGCCGGCCGCGACGGCGGCGGCGTCAGCCCCGCCGGTAACAACCAGAATCCCCCGCAAGTACGAAACGTACGCGAAGGCGCCGGCGACGAGGGCGCCCAGACCCAAATAACGCGATAATTTATTATCGTCCATAATAACGTCTACAAGTTACGCCGCGGCCGGCGGCGCCGGAGCCCGGGCCGCCCGATAAAACGCCGCCCACGCGAGCGCGTACGCAGCCGCGGCAGCGAAGAGGACGGTGTTATGTCCCGCCGCCGCGGCCAGGAGGACCGCGGCCGCCGGCCCGATAACCGAGGCGCAACCGTTCGCGGCCCACGCCCACGGTATCGACGCCCTCTCGCGCGCCGCGATAACCGTTATCCCCAAGGGGAACGGCATCCCCAGGAAGAACCCCAACGGCGCAAGCTGCGCGACTACCAGCGTTACGCGCAGGCCGAGAGGCCAGCCCAGAGTGGCCGCCGTCAACCGGTCGATTAAAAACGGCAGCAGCACGGCCAACGCCGCCACGATCGCGAACGGGACCCACCACCTCTCGCGGAACCGCGCGCTCGCCAAACTGCCGGCCCCGGAGGCGGCCAGGAGAACGGCCAGCGCCGTTGCGAAAGCGTAGACCGGGTGACCGAGGTAAAGGGTGAATTTCTGGATGAGCGGTATCTCTATAAACATGAAACCTACGCCCAGCAGCAGGAAGTACGCGGCGAACGCCGGCTTGCGTTTAATCCTTACCTTTCGCCGGCGGAAGAAGTACACCGGCGCCAGTATTAACAAAGCCGAGAGGAGCGCGGCCTCCAGCAACGCGATTAGCAGGAAGAACTGCGCCGCGTGCGGGACCGAGACGAAGTTAGACCCCTCGACGAAGCCGGGCGGCGCCGCGACCGAGGCCGCGACGTACAGGTTTCGCCACTTGGACGTCAGGAAGTAGAAAGGTTTATTGTCGTCGGGAGCCCGGACGTCGTAGAAATATCGCCGGTAGAACCGCTCCTTATCGTCCTCGACGAGGAAGGCCGAGAACTCGTTCAGCCCCCGCAGGAACGCGGACGAGTACAACAGACGGTAGCCATCGCGACGGGCGCCAGCGTCGAACGACGCCAGCTCGTCGGCGGTGAAAGGCCGCGTCTGTATGAACAAGCGAGCCCGACCCTTCCAATTGCGGTAAATCCTCTCGTACGCTCGGGCCCGAAACGGCTTGCCGGGAAGCCACAGAGGCTCGAACTTACCGGCGGCGAGCGCTTGCAGCTCGTCTACCTCGGCATCGCTAAAGCCGCCTTTTTTTACGATAACGTTCGCCTGGAAGCCGTTGGTAAAGACGGCGAAGCACCGCGCCGGGTCCGGCTCACCCTCCTCCGCCAGGGCGTCGTACGCCAGCGCGACGAGACGAAGCGACTCGTGGCCGAACGTAAAATAATTCCGTATCACGGTAATGACGCCGCCCGGGCGTAAGTGGCGATAGTAGTCGCGGAAGGCCTCGACGGTCTAGAGGTAATTTTCCGAGAGGGCGTGAGCGCCGCTCGCCGCGGCGGTGAAGGTGTCCACCAGCGAGAGCTGTATGAGGTCGTACCGGCGGCTCGAGCCGCGGACGTAGGACCGGCCCTCGGCGGCGTAGAGCACGACGTCGGGCCGCTGGAAGAGGCCGCCGTTGAAATCGGCGTAATAGTCCTTGTTTATCGCCACCACCGCGGGGTTGAGCTCGGCCCCCTCCACGCGACGAGCGCCGTACTTGAGCGCCGCGAGCACGTCCACGCCGCCCCCCGGGCCTATGATGAGTACCGTCTCCGGCGACTCGAGTTGATACGACAGCGCCGGCAAGTAATGCTCCAAAAAGACCAACTCGTTGAAGTCGCCGTCGAAGCGGATAATGGGCGTCTCGGCGCCGCCGTCTATGGTTATCCATTTGACGTCGGGATAGGGGCCGCGGAAGTAGGCGCTCAGGCCGCGGAAGGCGCCCAGCGGCGCCGCCCCCTCGCCGTCGCCCTCGGCCATGACGTCCACCCGGCCGAGCGCGTTCCAGTAGCTGTTCTCGACGCGGGCCCCGGTCGCCCCGGACACGACGGGTAAAAACTTCTGGGGCGAGGGTGTGACGTGGAAGAGCGCCGGCGCGGCGACGGCCGCGACCACCGCGCCGCAGGCGAGGACGGCCGGGGCCACCAATCCTTTCGGCCGGAAACCGGCGAAGGCCGCGGCGGCGCCGGCGGCCAGGACCACAACGGCGGCCAGCGTCCCCGCGCCGCCCACTACGTTCATCGCCACCACGACGGCGAAAGCGCCGGCCGCGGCACCCAGGAGGTCGAAGAAATAAATTTTATGCGCGCGACCGGGATAGGCGCGGAAGGCCAAAGCGAACACTAACCCGGCGAAGAAAAACGGCGTCCCGGAAATCAAATAATACGCGACCACCGGGAGGTGGGTATCGAGCGAGAGGAGCGAACGCCCCAAGTTCGCCGGAAAGTGCCCCACCGCGGCGGTCCCCACGAGCGCGGTCACGCCGAAGCCCAGCGCGCAGGCCGTCATAGTTCGGGGCGGCTTCCGGCCGACCCTCGAGCCGGCCGCGACCAGCACCGCGCCCGCCGCCCCCATCCCCAACAACGCCACCGAGACGACGACGAACGCCATATACGGCCAAACCATCAGCGAATATATCCGCGTCAGGTAGACCTCGAGCGCGAGCACCGCCGCCGCCAGCACCAATATCCCGGCGAAAATACCGCCCGGAATTTTTACGCCTTCGGTTTGTACCGTCTCTTCCGCCACGTCAAATTATACCCGGTATATAGCGCTTCGTCCGCCGCATGTAGTCGACGTACCCGTCCATATTGCGCTTGAGCAGATGCTCCTCGCGCAGCGTCCGTACCACGACCGCCGCCCAGCAGAGCAACGTGAAGAACCACGAAACTACGCAACATAACATAAGCGCGGCGCCCGCCGTCAACATAAAACCGGCGGTATAGAGCGGGTGCCGAATGCGGCCGTATATGCCGGCGGTTACTATCCTCTTGTCCGCCGCCCGGGCGTCCACGTACGGCGAGAACGCCGCGCCCAGCGTGCGATTGGCGACGTACGCCAAAAACCCCGAGCCGACGATTAGCGCCGCCCCCGCCGCGTTTAACGGCAGCCACTGCCGCGGCCTTAGTACGACGTACTCCAGCAGCGGCATCACGACCGCGGCGAGCGACGTCAGGGCCAACAAGTGAAACGTCGGGTCGAGTACCGCCCTAAAAAGGCCGCCGAACGTACGCCGCAACCTGCCGGCGGAGGTTAAAATCCGGGCGACGACGACGGCGGCGATATATGCCAGCGCGAGCCACATCGGCGGCAATCAACAAACCTCGGCCGGCGCGGCTTCGGCCGGCGGCGGCGCGAGCTCCTTGACGCCGCGCAGGTATTCAACCAAGGTTTTTAAAAGAGAGAACACCGTCCGCGGCGTGAACGGTATCTTCTCTATCCTCGTCTTCCAACAGTAGCCGTACCATAAAAAAAATATTAGCACGTACAGACGATTGGGTTTTCGGTTGATAAGGCGGCGGGCGAGCGGCCACAACCACGGATACTCCGCGACGACGCCGAAGAACTTGTGAAGATTCTCCACTCGCCGCGTCGTCCTCTCGTCGCCCCACTTGAGCATGGTGTTTATCTTGTTGGTCTCGGGCACGTTGGCGAGCGAGCCGTCGTAATACCCCCCCTCGACCGCGCGCTCGCCGAGCTCCGTCCTGGGATAGGGGTAAAATATCGAAGACCAGGCGAAGTCGGGACGGCAGGCGACGTTGAGGGCGAGGGTCTTCTCGTCGACGGCGACCGGGTCCTCCACCGGTAAGCCGCAGAGGTTCTGCGTCGCGACGCGGATGCCGCGCCGCCGAAGAAGCGTAACCGCGGCCACTATCTCTTCGTCGGTGTGCGGCCGCTTGAGGAGGTCGCGGCGGACGCGCCCGTCGCCGCTCTCCACGCCCATCCACGCCGCGTGGCAGCCGGCGGCCTTGAGGAGGCGGACGCTATCGTCGTTTATCAAATCCACCCGCACGTTGCACATAAACGGCACGCCCACCTCGCGCGGCAGCCGATCCGCGAACTCCTCAAGCCACGAGCGCTTGTGCAATAGAAACGTGTCGTCGTCGATTTGCATGTAGCGCAGCGGCCAGCGCGCTTTGACGTACTTCATCTCCGCGAGAAAGCCGTCCACGCTGCGCGTGCGGCACACCCGACCCAGGCCCCGGTACATGTCGTTGAAGTGGTGGTTGAAACAATAGGTGCAGCGGAAGACGCAGCCCCGCATGGCGAAGAAGATCTTCGTCGGGTGGTCGCGCAGGTCGGCGTCGCCCTCGTACAGTATCTCGCGGTCGGCGAAGGGCAACGCGTCCAGGTCTTCTACCAGCGGCCGCAGCTCGTTCCGCACGACGTCGCCGTCGCGCTTCACCCACAGGTTGGCGGCGCGGCCGTAGTCGCCGCCCTCTGCCAGCGCGTCCGCCAGGTCGACGACGGCGCCCTCCCCCTCGCCGCGGCATACGACGTCGACGCCCTCCTCGGAAATCATCTCCGGGAAGAACGTCGCGTGCGGGCCGCCGAAGGCCGAGACGCCGCGGTAACCCTCCTTCAAGCGCCGGTTGACGTCGAGTAGATATTGGTGCTCGCCGGTCATGGCGCTATACAGCAGCGCCGCCGGCTTAAGCTCGGCGACCAAATCGCGCAACCGCTCGAAGCCGAGCCGCTGCGCCCGGGCCAGCGCGACGTCGTGCCCCGCGCGTTTGAGCGCCGCGGCCAGCATCATCACGCCGTAGCGCTCGACCAGCGCGGTCCCTTTAATAATGAAGAGAAGTCTAGCCACTACTCCAAAGTCCGAAGGTTAAAAAGCCGCCGCTAATACGGCGGCCTGCGTCGTACCGTTGCGTACGGCCTTACGTCGTCGGGACGTTAACCGCCTTGGGCGTCATAAAGCCGATAAGCAGCGCCGCGACCAGGCCGCCGAAGGCCCCCTGCGCCGCCGCGCCCCACGCGAAATCGTACAGCGCATAGGCCAGCATCGCGCCCGCCAGCGCGCCGGTCAACAAGAACGCGCCGAACTGGACGTTCCACCCACGTTGGATATTCGTCCCGGCGAGCACGCCGACGAGCTTAATCATTATCAAGTTGATTACCACGACGACCGCGGCGCCGACGAGCAACGCCGGCAAGTTCTGCGTGAAACCCTCGGGCGTGAAGAT
>JAZGGY010000117.1:0-3231 GCA_036480675.1 bacterium
GCTCAGGCGTTTGGCCGCCGAGGGACGGCGTAGGAATTGGCCCGGGCGGGTACTCGTGCCGGCGGCGGCGGCCGCGGCGGCCGCGCTGTCGCTGGTGGCGGGGAGCTTCTTGGGCCGCGCGCTATACGCCGAGTCGAACGGCGCCTCGTCGCCGACCAACGGCGAACTTGTGGAATACCTCGGCGTCGCGCCGGTGGAGGATTTCCCCGACGGCTCGTTGGGCGAGGCGTGGGGGGACGTCTGGACGGAAGGAGACAGCTAATGAAACAAAAAATACTGATAATCGCACTCGTCGTGTCCGTCGCCCTGAACGTCGGCGCGCTGGCGACGTTCGCCTACCGGTGCGCTACGAGGCCGGAGGCGCCCCGGCCGCCGTGCCCGCTGGCCCGCGAGTTGGATTTAACCGACGAGCAGCGCGATAAGATGCTGGCGAGGCGCGAGAAGACGTTTGAGGAGATGGAGCCGCTGCGGCGAGAGCTGCATGCCAAACGCGGCGACGTACTGGCTTTGTTGAAGGAGCCGGAGGTCGACGTCGCGCAGCGCGACCGGCTCTTCGCCGAGATCGCGGACCTCCAGATGAGGATGGAGCTATCGACCTTCGAAAATATGCGCGAGACGGGGGACATGCTCCGTCCCGAACAACGGGAGCGCTTCGTAGAACTCGTCGAAGAGCGCTTCCGTAGGCACGGGCATTTCGCGCGGGGTCCGGGTCACGGGCCCCCCGGCCTTGGGTTTAAACGTAAGATGATGCAAGAAAGGAGCAGCAGAAGATAATGAAGAAAACAAAATTATTGGCCGTCGTCGGCCTAATGGTAATATTCGCGGCGGCCGCGGCGAACGCACGGCACGCGGGTTTCGGGCCGGAAGGTGGCCCGGGTTCAAAGGGCGCATTCCTCCAGGATCTGACCTCGGAGCAGCGGACCGCTATGCGCGAGATCGCCCTTAGGCACAAGAAAGAGATGATCCCGCTCCGCGCCGAGATGGAGACCAAGAACCTAGAGCTGCAGGAGCTCGTACGGGCCGAGGCCGGCGAAGCCGCGATATTCGCCAAACTCGACGAGATCGGCGCGCTGCGTACCGAGATGACGAAGAAGCGGATGGCGATGCGCCTCGAGATCCGCGCCCAGCTGACGGACGAACAGAAAGAAATGATGGACGCAAAGCACATGATGATGGGGCAAAAGGGTCCCGGCGGCGGGTGCGGCCTAGGCGGCGGCCCGGGCGGCGGACGCTGCAAATAAAGGCTGTGTCGTGAACGGCTGACGGGGCGACTCCCACGGGGGTTGCCCCGTTTTGGATAAATCCGACGAAAATGTTGTTATAATGTCGGCGCGCGCCCGACGCCGCGGCGCCTTTAGGTGATGGCTTGACGAATAGAAATCGAGCCGGCTTCGATCCGGACGCCGAATTGGCGGCCGCGGTTGCCGCGGGCGACGCGGACGCGTTCGAGAAGCTCGTCGAGAAGTACGAGCGGCCCGTTTTGAGTACCATCTACCGGTACGTCGGCGACCGCGTCGCGGCCCAGGACGTCGCCCAGGGAGTGTTCTTGAAAGTATGGCGCCGCGCCAGGTCGTTCAAGGGCCGGTCGTCGTTCTCCACCTGGCTCTACCGCGTCGTCGTGAACCAGTGCCTGAACTTCCGCCAAAAGCGCTCGCGGGTGAAGAACGTTCCGCTTGACGAGTCCCTGGTCCAGGGCGGCCCGGGGCCGGACGAACGGTTGGACGGGGAAAGAAAGGCCGCGGCGGTGCGGGCCGCGGTCGACGAGCTGCCGGCCCGGCAGCGTATGGCGCTGATACTTTCCAAGTTCGAGGGGCGCTCGTACCGCGAGATCGCGGAGATAATGCTGACGTCGACGTCGTCGGGGGAGTCGTTGTTCTTCCGCGCGCGGCGGGAGTTGAAGAAGAAGCTGTTGCCGCTTCGGCGGCGGGGTGAAATTTAGGGCGCGGCCTTTCGGTGCAAAAGTGTGCTTAGTAATTAGGTGGCTCCAAGGCCGCCTTTTTTTTCACGTATTCTGGAAAGCCTGCCCGGGCGTGTTTGACCGGCGTTTTCGGGCGGCGCTATAAAAAATCGTTGGACTTCATCGGACATAGCGATTATCATATGTAATCTTCAAGCTAGGCGGTCCTGAGAGCGATTCCCGCGTAGACCTGATTCGACGTAGCTTCGGGCCTGTTCCCGCTACACATATTATATAGTGTAAACGGTTTAGCGAGCTTTACACGGTGCGTACGATGCGACGCGTTATTACGGCGTTAATTACATTCGTCCCGTTGGTCGCTTCCGGCGACGAGTGGGTTGTACGGGCGGCCCGCGTCGAGACGCCGCCCGTCGTAGACGGCGTTTGGGAGGACGCGTGGTACCAGGCGACGCCGGCGGCCGGCTTCCGCCAGTTTCGGCCCGACTTCGGCGAGGCCGCCGACGCCGACACCGAGGTCTACGTCCTCTACGACGACTATGCCCTCTACGTAGGTTGGATCTGCCGCGAGTCGGACGTAGAACACCTCGCCGCCTCCGCCGGCGTGCACGACATGTTCCTCAATAACGACGACTGCGTCGACCTCATGATAGACACCGACAACGACCGCAATACATGTTACGACTTCATGGTTAACTACCGCGGCGTAAAGTACGAGGGGACGGGCTACTACGACGGCACGGAGTGGAGCTCCAGTTGGGACGGCTACTGGGAGGCGCGGACGTCGGTGGGCGACGACGCCTGGTACGCGGAAATGGCGATACCGTGGTCCTCCATACGCTACGACCGCGACGCCTCCTCGTTCGGCGTCCAGTTTACCCGCTACCGCATCCAGAATTACGAGAACACTTTCTGGTCGGGGGACGACAACCACATAAGCAGGGTCTCGATCTTCGGTCGCGTGGAGGGATTCGAGGATTTGCCGGGGCCGCGCCCCTTCAATTTTACGCCCTACGCCACCGCCCGCGCCGAAGATCGAAACGACACCGACGGCCTTTCGCTCGAACCCACCGACGGCTGGGAGTTCACGCCGCGGGCGGGCTTCGACTTCCAGTACCGGGCCGGCTCCGCGGCCTCGGCCCTCGTCACGGTTTTGCCCGATTACGCGTACGTTGAGGCGGACCCGGCCCAGCTTAGCCTTGAGCCTACCGAGATCTATTTCGTGGAGAAGCGTCCCTTCTTCGCGGAAAACGCCGAGCTCTTCGCCACCGGCTTTAACCTGTTGTATACGCGTCGTTTGACCGAAATCGCGGGCG
>JAZGGY010000118.1:0-2963 GCA_036480675.1 bacterium
TACCCAATCTACTTCCCCTTGCCTCCCAACTTCCCATAGAGGTCGACCAACTCGAGCGTCGCGAGCGCGGCCTCTCTCCCTTTATTCCCGGCCTTCGAACCCGCGCGCTCCACGGCCTGTTCCAACGTGTCCGTCGTCAAGACGCCGAAGACGACGGGTACCCGGGCCTCGAGCGCCACGGCGGCGATGCCTTTTGCCACTTCCGCGGCAATGTACTGAAAATGCGGGGTATCGCCGCGGATGACGGCGCCGAGGCATATTACGCCGTCGAACCCTCCGGCCTCGGCCAAACGCTTCGCTACCGTCGGTAGCTCGAACGACCCGGGGCAATTAACCACCGTTACGTCGTCCTCGGCTACCTCGTGACGTTTAAGCGTGTCGAGCGCGCCGTCTAAAAGACGCTTGGTTACAAACTCATTCGTCCGGCTGAGGGCAATTGCGAACTTCTTACCTCGGCCCGATATTATGCCTTCGACAATCTTTGCCATTCCGGAACCTCCGCCGTTTGTAAGTCGAAATCCTTCTTGAGCTCGCGTAATTAACGCCGTTCGATAAATTTAAAACGCAGGTCTTTATTTATCGCGACTATCTTCCTTATCCGAATCCAGCTCGAGAATGTGGCCCATCTTGTCTTGCTTGGTTTTAAGGTAGTCGTAGTTACGTTCGTGCGGCTCCGCTTGAAGGGGAATCCTCTCGACTATTTTCAAACCGTAGGCCTCCAGCCCCACCATCTTCGTCGGATTGTTGGTCATTAAACGAATGGTAGTCAGGCCGAGGTCGGCCAGGATCTGAGCGCCGATGCCGTAGTGGCGCTCGTCCGCTTTGTACCCCAAGAGGAGGTTGGCATCCACGGTATCGACACCTTCGTCTTGCAAAATATAAGTCTTTATTTTGTTCAGGAGGCCGATGCCGCGACCCTCCTGCCGCATATAAAGGAGTACTCCCTCGCTCTCGGCCGCTATTTTCTCCAGCGCCCGTTGGACCTGGTCGCCGCAGTCGCACCTCAGCGAATGGAAAACGTCGCCCGTAAGGCATTGCGAGTGGACCCGAACCAGGACGTTCTCTTTGCCTGCGACGTCGCCCATCACCAGCGCCAGGTGGTGTTCGTCCGGCGCGGTGAGCGACTCGTAAACGTGCATGGTAAATTCGCCGTATGCCGTGGGTAGCGGCGCCGCAAGGATATCGCGGACGAGTTTTTCGTGGCGACGCCGGTATTCGATGATGTCGCGGATGGTGACGATGCCGACGCCGTGCCGCCCCGCCACGTCGGCCAGCGCCGGCAGCCGCGCCATCGCGCCGTCCTCGTCCATTATCTCGCACAAAACGCCCACCGGCGAAAGGCCCGCGAGCCGCGCCAGGTCCACGACGGCCTCGGTATGGCCGGCGCGCTCCAACACGCCACCCGGCTTCGCGCGCAGCGGGAAAACGTGGCCCGGGCGGGCGAGGTGCTGCGGCCTCGTCGCCGGGTCGGCAAGTATCTTCACGGTCGTCGCGCGGTCGGCGGCGGAAATGCCGGTGGTCGTACCGTCGACGGCATCTACGGAAACTGTGAATGGCGTGCCCATAAGGCCCGTATTCTCGGACGTCATGGGCGGCAGGCCGAGCTCGTTGGCACGCTCCTCGGACATCGGCGCACAGATTAAGCCTCGGCCGTGCGTCGCCATGAAATTAATCACGTCCGGCGTGATCGCTTCGGCAGCCGTTATAAAGTCGCCCTCGTTCTCGCGGTCCTCGTCGTCGGTGCAGATAAGCACGCCGCCGCGCTTGAATATCGCGATCGCCTCGTCGACGGCGAGAATCGGATTGCCGCGATCCCGTTTATCCTCTTCGGACTTCATATCCTTGTTCTTACTAATCGCCGTAACCCAGCTCGGCCAACCGCTCGCGCGTCAAACCGCGGCCCGAGCTCAAGCCTAAAAACCGCTCCACGTACTTCGCTATCAAGTCGACTTCCACGTTAATTCGGTCGCCCGGGCGCCTGTGCTTAAACGTCGTATTTTCGTACGTATAAGGGATAATCGCCGCGCCGAACGCGCCGTCGCCGACGCCCACAGCGGTTAGGCTTATCCCGGCGACGGCGACGGGACCTTTCTCCACGACGTAGCGGCTTATTTCAGGCGGAACCGCGAGCTTAAGCAAGTACCCGTCACCCGACCGCGTCAACGCCGTAACCGCACCGACGCCGTCGACGTGCCCCTGGACGAGGTGGCCGCCGAGCGTCCCGCCGGCGGGCGTCGCCAGCTCAAGGTTGACGGCCGCCCCGGCCCTAAGTTCGCCCAACGTCGTCGTCGTTGCCGTCTCCGCCGAGACATCGGCTTCGAAGAAATCGGCGCCTACCTCAGCCGCGGTCAAACATACCCCCTCGACGGCGACGCTGTCGCCCGGGGAGAGCGCTCGGGCCGTTTCGCGGCCTTTGATTCTAATCCGCCCCCCGGCGCCGCTCACGGCGGCGCGCGCGACTTCGCCCACCTCTGATATTATACCGGTAAACATCGGCCTTTTACAACTCGCCCCTCGCGTCTCAGCGAGTAACGCCGGTCACGCGCGGTACGCCGGCGAAGAAGTCGTCCACATCCGTTAAGTACCCCTCGATCATCACGTCGTCGCCTAACGAACGGCGCTTTACGTCGACGAGGCTCTTAACTTCTCCCGGACGCGTAACGCCCCGGCCGCCCACCGGCGACTTCGCCCGGGCGCCGCCGATTACTTTCGGCGCAACGAACGCCACGACGCGGTCCACAAAGCCCGCGTCGAAAAAAGTTCCTAATAATCTTTCCCCGCCCTCGACGAGCACGCTGGTAATCCCCCGGGCGGCGAGCTCGCGAAGCAAGTGGCCCGGCGAAACGCGGCCGCCGTCTTCCTCGCACATTATAATCTCTACGCCCAACCGGGTCAACCGCGCTATGTTTCGCCCGCCGGCGCGCTCGGTGCAAGCCAGCCAAACCGGCGGCCGGGGCGAATCT
>JAZGGY010000119.1:0-2717 GCA_036480675.1 bacterium
GAGAACGTCGTCGAACTAGTGACTGGCGATTTGCCGCCGGGCGTCTATCTCTACCGGGTTACGGCCGGCGAACGCGAGGCCGCGGGAAAAATGGTCGTCGTGCGGTAAATAGATATTACCGTAAAAAAAAAGCCGCCCCGAGGGGCGGCTGTCTACTTTAACTTGTCTTAATCTTTTCCGCCGGCCGCGACGGCCTTGAGAATTTTCCCCCACGCCTTGGCGTAGGCGTCCCAGGTGTAGGCCTTCTTGACCGCGGCGCGGCCGGAGCGGCCGAAGCGGCGCCGCGCGGCCTCGTCCTTCAACAGCTCGACCGCCGCCGCGGCGAAAGCCGCCGGCCCGTCCGCGACGACGAAGTCGCGCCCCGCCACCAACAGGTCCATCCCGTCGGCGCCCACCGAGGTACTCACGACGGGAAGTCCCGCGCTCAACGCCTCCACGATCTTCATCTTCATCCCGGAGCCTAGCCGCATCGGGCAGACGTAGATCTCCATCCGCCGGATGTACGCTATCAGGTCCGGGACGGCGCCCGTAACGACCACGCCCGGGCGCTCGGCCAGCGCGCGGACCCCCGGGCCGGTATTCTTCCCGACGACGTGGAACGTGGCCTCCGGGACCTTCTCGCGCACCAGCGGGAAGATCTCGTTCGCGAAGTAGAAGACGCAGTCCTTATTGGGCGGGTAGTCCATGACGCCCGAGAAGACGACGGAGTGGGGCTCTTTGGCCGCGTCTTTCAGCGGCGGCATATCGACGCCCGAATGGGCGAGGTATATCGGCAGGCCGGGGCACGCCTCGCGCACGATGTCGGCGTCCCGCTGCGCCACCATTATGCAGCCGTCGTAGCGGCCGTACGTGCGCCGCTCGTAGCGCCGCAATTTTAAATGTTGGAGTAGGCTGTATAAAAAGGCCGCCGGGTTGGCCGCGTGCTTCATCTGGCGCCGGTAATATAGCGACCACGCGTCCTGGGGGAAGAGGACCTTGGGCGTGCCCTCCAGGCCGACGGTGTACTGCGCCATGTTCACGTTGCCGGCGACGATGACGTCGAAGCTCTCGCGCGCCAGGAGTTCCCCCAGCGCCCGGGCGTATTCCTTGTTCCGAAAGACGTGCACGCCGAACGGCAGCGGCGAAAACGACGCCACCAGGCGTCGCCAGAACGTCTTCTTGATCTCGTGGGGAACGACGATTAGCTCTTTGACGTACGGATCGAGTTGCGCGGCGTCCTCGGCCTTACCGCCCGGCGACATCGCCAGCACCGTGAACTCGTGCTTGCCGGCGAGCCGGGACAAGAGATGATAGTAACACGCCCGGTTGGAATCGGTGGGCGGGTACGGGATCTCGGACGCTATGAGCAGTACTTTCAAATCCAAGCCTTAGGGGTGGACGGCCTTACGAGCGCGGAATTTAGCATAAATCGCCGCGGAGGTGTTAACTTTTTGTGGCCGCCCGCACCGCCCGATAGACCTCCAGCGTCCGCGACGCCATCCGCCGCGGCGAGAATTTTTTGACGTGTTTTCCGCCCGCCCCGGCCAGCCTGCTCCTCTCGCCCTCGTCCATACCAATGAGCCGCATCGCCGCGGCCACGTCGTCGACTTCCGGCTCGACGTAGTAGGCCGCGTCGCCGCAGGTCTCCGGAAGCGCGCCTCGCCGCGATGCCACCACCGGCACCCCCACCGCCATGGCCTCCAGCGCCGGCAGGCCGAAGCCCTCGTACGCCGACGGGTAGAGCAGCATCTCCGCCGCCGCCGCCAGTAGCGCGTGGTCCTCGCGCGGCAGATAGGGTTGCACGCGAACGCGTTCGGCGACGCCGGCCTCGCGCACCCAGCCGCGTACCGTCGCCTCGTCGTCCGCGGCCACGCCGCCTATTACCAGGTCCGGCATGCCCGCGTCGGCCGCGACGCGTCGAAACGCGTCGACCACCAGTCGCGTGTTCTTGCGCGGGAAAGCGGCGCCCAGGTGCAGCATGTAGCGCGCCGGCAGGCCGAGGCGCTCGCGGAAGGCCGCCAGGTCCGCCGCCGACCTCTCCCCGAAGAAGACGGGGTCCACCGCCTCCTCGATGACGGTGACGCGGCTCGCCGCCCGCCGCCCGAGGCGACGCGCTATGTCCTCGGCCGACGTCCGCGAGACGGTGATTATGGCGGCGCAGCGCGGCGCGGCGCGCTTGAGCACCCACGACTGGTAGACGTAGTAGCGGTTGGCGGCGAAGGTGTGGAAGCCCCGCTCGAACATCATCACGTCGTGGAGGGTGAGGACCGTCGGCGACGGCGGCTCGAGGGGGAGCGCGTTGCCCGGCGCGTGGAAGACGTCAGCGCCCGCCCGGCGCAACTCCCGCGGTAGGACGAACTGTTCCCACACGTAGACGGGGCGGCCCGTCGCGACGACCGTCTCGATCGTTAACGCCGGGTAAGCTACGTCGAGCTCCCGGTCCGAGACGAGCACGAAGGCGGGCGGGTCCGGCAGCGCCGACATGCCGGCCAGCAGCGTATGGAGGTAGCGCCCTATCCCTTTGGCCTCGCCGGCGAGGTGGCGCGCGTCTAGCGCTACGGTGAATTCGGCCATAAATAAAAAACCGCCGCCGCAGTTTCGGCGCGGCTGTTACCGTCGGGGTAATAAGTTATCGTTTCCAACGGCCTGTACGTATCGCGGCCTTTGCCGCGGCTCCCCTATTTCGCGTCGGTGCCCGACGGCGGGCCGCCGACGAGCTCATCATACAACGAAATCAA
>JAZGGY010000120.1:0-3223 GCA_036480675.1 bacterium
CCGCGCCAGAAAGATCTCGTTCTCGTTTAGGATGCGCTCGTAGTCGGTAATTCTGCCCGGAAACACTTTCAGGAACCTCTCCGCCACGGAGAAGAACGAATCGGGCAGGTCCGCGGCCACGCCGCCGAAGCGCGGGTAGTTGAACGTTATCCGCTGGCCCGTCGTCATCTCCAACAGGTCCATGGTGAGTTCGCGCTCGCGGAAGCCGTAGAGGAAGGGCGTCACGGCGCCCAGGTCGAGCGCGAAGACGCCGAAGAAGATGCAGTGCGAGGCTATGCGGTTGAGTTCCATGAACATCGTGCGGAGGTACTTGGCCCGCGGCGGCACCTCGATCTCCATAAGCTGCTCGACCGCCTGGCAGTGCGCCACGCTGCAGAACAACGAGCTCAAGTATTCGATACGGTCCGCCATCGGCAGGAACTGGATGTAGAGGCGGTTCTCGGCCATCTTCTCCATCGAGCGGTGAAGGAAGCCGACGTGGGGCTCGCTGTCGACGACGCGCTCGCCGTCCATCGTCAGCACCATGCGAAAGACGCCGTGCGTCGACGGGTGCTGCGGCCCCATGTTGACCTGGAACTCTTGAGTATGTATAGCGGTATCGGTGGCCATAGAACTTGCTAAAATACGTTAAGCTACTTCCCCGGCATCTTATCCGGGAACGGCACGTAGTCCTCGCTCGTAAAATCCTTGAGAAGCGGGTGGCCCTCGAAGCCCTCCGGCGTCATGATGCGCTCGAGGTTGGGGTGGCCGTCGAAGGTCACGCCGAAGAGGTCGTAGACCTCGCGCTCGAGCCAATCGGCGGCGGCGTAGATGTGCGTCACGGAGCGCGCCGCGCCGCCCTGACGCGGCACGTCGGCCTTCACCATCAATAACTGTTGGTTCTTGTAGGAGAAGTAATGATATACGAGCGTGAGCTTGTCTTCGTCCGGGAAGTCGACCGCGGTTATGTACATTAAGAAATCGAAGGCCAGCTCGCCGTCGTCGCGCAGGAAGCGCGCCACCCGGGCGACGGCGCCCAGCTCCACCCGTAGGAACGGGACCCGGTCGCCCTCGTTCACCTCGACGACGACGTCCCCTACCTCGTCCTTGATCTTATCTGCTATATGATCGAGAGGTGATCCGGCCATACGCGGTCCGTACCTGAACTGTTTGAAAGATCGGCGTGAAAGAGGATTAAGCCGACTTGATTACTTCGCCAGAATCCACCGGCCGTCGAGGCGCTCGCGAGGCGTGTGCTCTTCGTCGAAGCTGCCGAAAGCCTGTACCAGGCTCTCGCCTTTAATCTTCTGCTGCAGCTTCAGGCAGCCGTGCATAAGCGCTTCGGGCCGGGGCGGGCAGCCGGGGACGTAGACGTCCACCGGGATTATTTTGTCTATACCTTTAAGTACGCTGTACGCGTCGTAATAGAAACCGCCGCCCGAGATGGCGCAGGAGCCCATGGCGATGACGTAGCGCGGCTCGGCCAGCTGCTCCCACAAGCGGCGAATGCGCGGCGCCATCTTGAGCGTGATGGTCCCGGAGATAAACATTAAATCGGATTGGCGCGGCGTCGCCCGGAACATCATGCCGAAGCGGTCGAAGTCGTAGCGCGACGCGCCCGCCGCCATCATCTCGATAGCGCAGCAAGCGAGGCCGAATATCATGTACCAAACGCTCGAGGCGCGCGACCAGTTGAGGAGCTTCTCGAGGTTCGTCGTAACGATGCCGCCGCCGGGCAGCTTCTCCCAGTAAACCGGAAGCCTGGCGATTACGCCCACTTGAGGCCCCCCTTGCGCCACGCGTACGCCAGCGCTACGAGGAGGATCCCGATGAATATCATCATCTCGACGAAAGCGTACAGGCCCAGCTTCTTCGCGGCTACGGCCCAGGGTAAAAGAAAAGCCACTTCGACGTCGAAGATCACGAACGCCAAAGCGACTACGTAAAACCGGACGTTGTATTGGACCCAGGAGGTGCCGCGGGTCGTCTCGCCGCACTCGTAAATGTCGCCCTTAATCCGGCTGGGCCGCTGAGGACGAATAAACCAGGCGCCGATAAGAGCCGCGGCGACGAAGAAGCAGCCGAAGAAGATAAAGAACGCAACAAACGCGTAATCAGTTAGCAATATGTTTACCTCGGTGGGGTTTTCTCTCTCGATAACACACCTCAGCGCCGAAGTCAAGCATTTTGTGATATTTGGCACAGATTGACGACGACGACGCGCCGTGTTAATATTTCTCGTCATTTATGGCTGTCGAGCAATACGTTAAGAAGATAACCAGCCGCTCGGCCGGCGAGCTCTTGCGCGAGGCGGTAAAACGCGCCCGCGTCGCGTTCAAGCTCGAGCGGCGGCTCGGCCGAGGTAGGGCTCTCGCGCCGTACGCCGTGAGCTTCTGGCTCACGCGGCGGTGCAACCTCAATTGCGAGATGTGCTGGGTCGAACATTCCCGGCGGCTCGAGGGCGACGCGTACCTCCGCGCCCGCGACGAGCTGACGCTAGGCGAACTCAAAAACGTGGTGGACGACATAGCCCGGTGGCGGCCGCGCGTCGGCATAACCGGCGGCGAGCCGTTTCTGCGCCGCGACGCGCTCGACTTCATCGCGTACGTAAAGAGCCGCGGCCTGCGCTGCGGCGCCAACACCAACGGCACGTTCCTTGGCCGCGACGCCGAAGCGCTGGTCGACGTCGGCCTGGATAGCATAATGGTATCGGTGGACGGGCCGCCGGCGGTGCACGACGGCCAACGTCGTTCGCCGGGTTCTTTCGTCCGCACGAAGGAAGGCCTCGACGCGTTGCTCGCGGCACGAGCCGCGAGCCACCGCGGCCGAACGCCGTACGTTAAAATTACCTGCACCGTCACGAACGCTAACGTCGCCTCGCTCGCAAGCCTCCCCACGCTATTCCTGGATTTGCCGCTCGACGAATTTACCTTCCAGCACCAGTGGTTTACGGACCAACAGACCGCCGACGCGCAGCGCGCGCTCTTCGCCGAACTCTTCGGCCGGGACACGACCTATTTGCAGGGCTTTGTGACGACGGAGACGCCGCCGGTGGACGTCGACGTGCTCCGGCGAGAGGCAAAAGCGATAAATAATAAGAATTGGCCCTTTCCGGTTAACTTCTACCCGGACCTCGCCGAAAGCGAGTTGGAGCCCTTTTACGAAAGGCCGCGCCTTAACTTTCGTAATGCGTGTTTCTCGCGCTGGCTCCGGGCGGACGTACTACCGGACGGGACCGTATCGC
>JAZGGY010000121.1:0-20753 GCA_036480675.1 bacterium
CGAAGTTTTGCGATAACCGTTTTAAATACCGCCGCCGGCCCTATCTCTGCTTGATAAGAAGCTGTTTCTTCAAACGGGAGCCGCGGCGGTCGTGGCCTAAACGCCGCGAATGTCGCCCGTAATCGCCGCGCCGTACACGTTAGCAAGCTCACGGCGAGGAATATTAAAATCGCTACGAAATACCACGACTTAAAAATATCTGTTAAATCTAGTGATATCAGTAAATTATGGACCCATTCTTTATAATGCGCTTTATAATATTCCGCCGGCGCATTCTGAGGGACCAAGGTCCCGACGAACACGAGGCCGCCGAGCGCTAGGGCTAAAAATACCGCCAAACGGCGCGAAGATATGAAGTCTATTATTTTATTCAAGGTCGGCTGCGGCGACTAATACTGGCGACACCACGTCCAATCGGCTATGGCGGTCAAAAAGTCCCGCGCTTCTCCCGGGGGAACGTTCGCTAGCGCGTCCTTCCCTTTTTCGGCGTACGCTCGTGCTGTAGCGCGCGATTTCTGGAACGCACCGCCTTCTTTTAATGCGCGCACGAGCTCTTGTTCGACCGATTTCCCTTCCCAAATAGCTTGCACGGCGGCGCCGATCTCGCGGCTACGCGGGGACGCTAACCCATAAATTACCGGAAGCGTGATCTTTCCGGAACGGATGTCGGCGAATCCCTCTTTTCCCAATACCTCGCCCTCCGCTGCGAGGTCGAGGCAGTCGTCGGTTATTTGGAAGGAAATGCCGGTATTTAACCCGTAATCCGTAAAAGCTCCGTATTCACAACCATCGTACCCGGCGGCGATTGCACCCACCTGGCAAGACGCTTCCAATAACTTCGCGGACTTTAACGTAATCATCTTTACGTAATCGTCTTCCGCCACGTCGAGCCGTTTCTGGCGCCACATCTCCAAGAATTCGCCGGCGACCATGCGATTCGTCGTCGCGACGGCGACGTTAAGGATCTCCCAATTCCTCACTTCTTTGACAAGGTATTGGAATACGCGGGTCAATATATAATCGCCGCCCAATATCGAGAGGTGATTACCGAAACGCCGGTGGGTAGCCGGGCGACCACGCCGCACCGGCGCCTCGTCGATGACGTCGTCGTGCAACAGCGTCGCCAAATGGATGCATTCCATACAAGCGGCCAGGCCGGCGACGCGTTTTTGGTCGATACCCGCCGTAGCCGCCGAAAGCAACGTCAATCGCGGCCGAAACCTTTTGCCGCCGGAACCCGCGGCGTACCGAAGCACTTCGGTTATGAAAGGCAAATCCGCGCCTAAAATCTCGGCTATCTTTTCTTCCGTAGCGGCGAGGCCGTCGGCCAAGAATAACTCGGACTCACCCACCGTCCGGCGGACCTCTTCCGCAAAGAACCCGTCTTTCTCTAAAGTCGCCACTATAATTTATCCTCGCGCTTTGCCGTCGCGGATTCCGTTATTATGATAACGGAAGCCGGCGTCACTTCCATATAGCCGGAACCTACGTCAAATTTGTACCGCCGCCCTTCGGCGGCGACCGTTACTATTCCCGGCTTGAGCGACGTAACGAGCGGAATATGGCCCGGTAATACGCCCAGGTAGCCTTCCGTGCCGGGGGCAACTACCGAAGTCACCGAGCCTCGGAATTCGACCGCTATAGGCGTCACTAAGCTAAGGGTTAGCTCCGTCGGTAGAGCGATCTGATTCTCTCCTTTTTAACCCGTCTTCGACGTCGCTTGCGAAGGCCAGCCGGTTAACGGCGACGCGGCCTCCGACGCACACGCCGAACAACGCGCCGTAGCGCCGTGAGCCCTCTCGTCCTTCGACCTCTACGATTTTTACTTTACCCGCCTCAACTCGGCCGGGGATTTCGCGAACCGTTTCCGCCGCCCAAAGGCTCGCCGGACAGCTGGGGTGGCACAAAAACGTTACCCCGTCGTATTCTAAAGGCCGTGGTGCCACCAGGGCCGGCTTCCCCCGGGCCCCGTACGATACTGCCATCAAAACCCGGTCGCCCTCCTCGTCCACGGCTTCGAAGCCGAAAGAGCGGAAAAACGCTACCGGCATATACGGCCAGTCGCCGGCGGGATCCGCCCCGCGCCACGCCACTGTCGCGATTCCGCTATCGTTACCGCGGGCATGGCGAATAACACCATCCATCAACGCTCGCCCGACGCCCCGCCCAACGTACGGCCTCATCACCCACAGGCAATCGACGAAGAGGTACCCCTTACCTTCCACCGGGTATAGCGTCTCCTCAATCGGCACGTACTCTAAAAGTCCCACCACTAAACCGTCCGCCAAAAGGGTTAGCTCGTCTCGGCTAACGCGTTCGTCGCCGAAATCTATAAACCGCGGCGGCCGGGGCTCTATCGCTAAAATTACCTTAAGGCCGCGAGGCGCCATCTCCTGGAGCCAATGGCGACGACGCCTTTTTATTTCGCGGGTTTTGGCGTCCTTGCCGCGCCCCGCGCAAAAGGCCGCAACGTCGTCAAACTCCGTCGGCATCGCCGGCCTTACCTTTACTATTTTCCCCGTCAAAGCCGCCGCCCGTCAAATTTTAAGCCGGCGAGCCTGAAAGCTTTTTCGCTCGCTCGACGGCCTGGTCGATAGTTCCTACCATAAAGAACGCCTGCTCCGGGAGCTCGTCGAAATCGCCGGCCGTTAATTTTTCGAAACCCTCGATTGTATCTTCCAACTTAACGTAACTCCCGGGCCGCCCCGTAAAGGCTTCAGCTACGAACATGGGTTGGCTGAGGAACCGCTGGATGCGGCGGGCGCGTCCCACGACCACCTTATCCTCGTCCGACAGCTCGTCGATACCCAATATGGCTATAATATCCATAAGCTCTCGATATCGCTGTAGGATTTCCTGAACCCGCCGCGCCGCGCCGTAGTGACGCTCGCCCAGGATGCGCGGGTCCATAATGCGCGACGTAGAAGCTAGCGGGTCCACCGCCGGGTACAACCCCAACTCGGAGATCTGACGCGACAGCTGCGTTACAGCGTCAAGATGGGAAAAGGTAGTTGCCGGCGCCGGGTCGGTATAGTCGTCCGCCGGGACGAAGATCGCCTCGACGGCGGTTATGGAACCCCGCGTCGTGGACGTGATACGTTCCTGGAACTCGCCCATTTCGGTACCGAGGGTGGGTTGGTACCCCACGGCCGACGGCATCCGGCCCAGCAGCGTCGAAACCTCCGAACCGGCTTGCACGAAACGAAAGATGTTGTCTATAAACAACAAAACGTCTTTGCCTTCGACGTCGCGGAAAT
This sequence comes from bacterium, assembly GCA_036480675.1. GTDB lineage: Bacteria > RBG-13-66-14 > B26-G2 > WVWN01 > WVWN01 > WVWN01. The sequence goes on from JAZGGY010000121.1 coordinate 3,258, forward strand.
ATTCCGCCAGCGTAAGCGCCGTTAGCCCTACCCGAAAACGCGCCCCCGGCGGCTCGTTCATTTGGCCGAAAACCATCGCTGTTTTGTCGATGACGCCGGACTCCTTCATCTCTAACCACAAGTCGTTGCCCTCGCGCGTCCTTTCGCCGATGCCGCCGAAGACCGAGAACCCGCCGTGTTCCTTGGCGATATTGTGGATCATCTCCATGATGAGGACGGTCTTGCCCACTCCCGCGCCGCCGAACAAGCCGGTCTTCCCGCCTTTGGAAAAAGGTTCCAATAAGTCGATTACTTTTATACCGGTCTCGAGCATTTCGGACCTGGTATCTTGTTCGGTTAGAGCGGGTACCGGCCTATGAATCGGCAGCATCTCGTCGGCCTGTATGGGACCGAGGCCGTCTATCGGATTGCCGACGACGTCTATGAGTCGTCCCAGCGTACCGGGGCCTACCGGGACCACAATCGGGCCGCCCGTGTCGTACGCCGCGTCGCCGCGAACCAGGCCTTCGACCGGACCCAGCGCGATGCACCGCACCTGGTTCTCGCCCAATTCCTGCGAAACTTCGGCGGTAAGGACACCGCCCTCGCGCCGCGGAATCTCTATCGCGTTGCGGATCGCGGGAAGCGTTTCCGCGCCGAACTCCACATCTACGACGGGACCGATGATTTGGATTATCTTGCCTTCGGCTCTACTTGTCATAGCAAACCCAACCTCGTGCTGAACCGGCCCCTATAAGGGTATGGCCAGCTTCATCGCCAAGCCGCCGAAAGTATACTTTAACGGTTGGCCCCAAAAAAACCGGACGTACGCGAAAGTACCCACGCCGACGTGGCTGGCCGCGCCGATACCGAGCTCCGCCAAGTTAAATGGGCGGTTGGCGAACACACGCGTAAACTCGCCAAATAGACCGATATTATACCGGTCGAACGCGACGTCGCCGCCGAAACCGGCCTCGACGCCGTCGTAGCGAGTCGTGTAATCTATATCCAAGGGCGCGTTAACGCCGGCGGGGTCCTCGGACCCCTTGAACTTTCCCCGTACCGACAACGTCCTGTAACCCGCGAGCGGCCCCACGCGAACGCCGGACAGCGGGTGGAGCCAATACCCGCCGCGGTAGTACGTACTAAAATTGCGGCGTAAGACCTTCTCCGCCCGACCTCCCACGGGGACGAACAGCTCCTCCGCGTCGATGTCCCAGATCCCGGCGAACCAAAAACCGGCCTTGGCCCAAACGTTGCGGTACGCGCCTCCTCCGGCTACGGTAATCTGGCCCAATTGGTACTCCGCCGGAAATTCGACGGGGCGGCCGTCGCCGTCCAAAACGCCGTGTCGCTCGTACCCGCCGATGCCCAAATAAAAATCCGTTAGAATTGAGAACCGCGCCGGCGACCGCCTTTTGAATACCGCGTAGTTGAAATCCGCGGGTTCCCGGTAGATTATTTCTATAACGGCGTCCAAATCTTCGGCCACAACCATGTCAGCTCGTAGCCCTTCGGCCGTTACGTCAACGCCTTCAAGCATTCCCGCGAGTACTACCCGCCTTAGAAACGCCTCGGCCAAGTCCAGACTCGCCGCCGTCGCCCCGCCGGGAAACGTGGCCGTGGGGCGCCCTTCGCCGTATCCAAACGTAACGGCCCGGGCATCGGGAAGAAAAACCAGTTTGATCGAGGCCTCTTCCCCGTCGGACATCTCCAAAATGCTCAACCCCCACCGTTCGTTCAAAACCTCTACCCTCCGGGCAACGTCGGCCGCTCCGCCCGGGCCCGCGCCGACAACTTCTACTTGTAAAGGCAGCGCGTCGAACCGCCGCGCCGCAAGATAATCGTCGCGCGTTTTCTCCAACCGCGCGTTTTCGAAAAAATAGTCTACGAAATCGCCCTTCCTAGCGGCCGCGGTCGCCTTCGGCAAAAGCGGTACGTTACGCCAGATATCCTGCGGCGCGGGCGCCACGGGGACGTACTCTATAACGGTAACGGCGTACCCGGGCGCGGTTGCGACAATGTGCGACGGTTTCCTGGGCGCCGCAATAAGCTTGAAGATACCGTCGGGGCCGGCGGTAGCGACCTCGCCGCCCAACGTAACTCTAGCCCCCGGTACGACCGTCCCCATACGTACGTCGTATACTTCGCCGGCGACGGTGGTAGCCAATGCCAGCGCCGGCGTCCAACACAAGCACCAAACGCCGCATATCAGCAAACGACGGCCGCTCGGTTCCGCCAAAGCCTCGCCCCCTATTACCCGCCGGCGCCGGTTTCGTTCGCCAATAAGACGCGGAGAACATCCCCCGGCACCAAACGGCCGCTGAAGTGGACGCAGGCGGCGACGACGACGTTCTTCATCAACGCCGTCGACGAATCGCCGACAGCGAATATATCGTCTCGCTCGGCTTCCGCGAACCCGAGGTTGCCATTGTAATACGCACGGAATTTCACGATCATGTTACGTATACCTTACGACGCCGGTTTACTAACGCAGGCTCTCCGCGGCCGACGTAACCTCTAGAATCTCCTTCGTAATCGCCGTTTGACGCGCTTTGTTGTAATCGAGGGTTAGCGTCTGGAGCATATCTCCACAGTTCCGGGTCGCGGCCTCCATCGCCATCATACGAGCGCCGTGCTCCGAGCTCGTATGCTCCTGCAGGATACGCCAAACTTGAACGTTTACGTAAAGCGGTAAAAGCTCGTCGAGGATGGTCTCGCTATCCGGTTCAAAGATATACTCTAAAAATTGGCACGCTTCGGGCACGGCGTCTCCCGGGGGCCCGACGGTTTCTTCCGGCAAGAGCATCTCCTCCAACCGGATAGGCAACACCGCCCGTACGCTTACCACTTGCGTTCCCGCCGAAAAGTAATGTTGGTATAAGAAGTCGACGCGGTCGACGTCGCGGGAGAGAAAAGCCTTCGTCACCATCCGGCCTATAGCCCGCGCGTCGTCGTACGTTATCCCGCGGAAAAACCCGATATAGCGTTCCAGGACCGTAAACTTTTTACGGCGAAAGAAATCGTAACCTTTTTTGCCAACGCAAATCATTGCCGCGTATTGGCCATACCGCGTCCGATGTTCCTCCTGATAAGCCAGCGCGCGCCTGATGACGTTGGAATTGAAGGGCCCGCATAATCCTCGGTCGGACGTCACTACTACCAGGATCGCGTTCTCGTCGCCGCGGTCCGCCAATAGCGGGTGGTAAGCCGGTTCGCCGCAAGTAGCCAGATGAGCGATAATCTCGGCCAGGTGTGCCGCGTACGGCCTCATCGCCATCAGCGCGGTTTGCGCGTTCCTGACCTTCACCGCGGAGACGGTCTTCATAGCCGCGGTTATTTCCCGTATCTTCTCAACGGTACCAATGCGTTGTCGTACAGCCCGGAGCGTCGCCATTATTTAACCTTGATCCACCTCGCTACGGTCCCGTCGGGCGGTTCTTGCCACTCGAGGCGGCGAAGGTCTGGGTCACCACCCTGGCCTGCAGGTACGACGGCCGCGGCGTAAGCGAAGCGGTAATTGCCGGCCGCCTTTCCCGCTTTGATTTTAAGCTTTACGTCGAAAACGCCGCCCGAGAGTACCGACGACTCGTAATCATCATGAGTGCGAAAAAAGGTCCACTCGTAACCGGGCCGCTCGCCCAAGGGGCCGGCGTTGACCCCTTCCAAACGCCGAAGCTTTCCTTTGGCCGCGCCGCGAAAGGTCCCTTCCTTGACGTCGACGCCTTCCGGCAGCGATACCCCTAAAATACCGAATGCGGGACCGTCCGCTCGAGCCGAAACGTCGGCGCGGACCAGCAACATTACCTCGAACGTCGAACCCGTACGAACCTCCAACGGCTGGACGACGTCAACGATATTTATGCAAGACGCCGACAGAATAGTGACCGCTGCGGTCGAGAACGTTACCACGAACCGCGCCATAACTTAAGCTCCCCCCGGTTCTGAAGCCCCCTCGCTTTCGACGGAAACGCCTTTCTGTTTTAAATACCCGGACACGAACGTCACGGTATCTTCGTTTAGCTTTTCGTGTACGTCGTCCGGTAAATCGCCGGTATCCCTAATACGGCGGCCGTAATCCGGACGAACGGTCCTCATGTACTCGAGGGATTTTTCGGCGCATTCGCCGACCAAATTTAGGGGTACGTTATCCAGCGCGCCGGAAACCGCGGCGTTGATAACCAGGACTTGCTCGTCGACGGGCATGGGCAAATATTGATCTTGTTTTAGAATTTCGACCAACCGCTCGCCGCGGCGAATTTGGTCTTGGGTCACTCTATCCAGCTCGGTACCGAATTGGACGAACTTTTCGAGCTCGCGGTACTGGGCGAGGTCGAGGCGCAACATACCGGCAACTTTTTTCATCGCCTTATTCTGCGCCTTGCCGCCTACGCGCGATACCGAAAGGCCCGCGTTTATCGCCGGCCTGATGCCGGCGTAGAAAAGGCCGTCCTCTAGGTATATTTGGCCGTCGGTAATGGAGATAACGTTCGTCGGAATGTACGTAGAGAGGTCGCCGGCTTGCGTCTCTATTATGGGTAACGCCGTTAGAGACCCGCCGCCCATCTCGTCGGATAACTTGGCGGCGCGCTCAAGCAACCGCGAGTGCAGATAGAAGACGTCGCCCGGGTAGGCTTCGCGCCCGGGCGGCCTTCTTAAAAGCAGCGAAAGCTGGCGGTAAGCCCAGGCGTGCTTAGAGAGGTCGTCATACACGACGAGCGCGTGGCCGCCTTTATCGCGGAAGTACTCGCCCATCGCGCACCCGGCGTAGGGCGCAATATATTGCAGCGATGCCGTATCCGAAGCGCCGGCGTGGACCACCGTGGTGTAAGACATCGCGTCGTATTCTTCGAGCGTCTTCACGACCTTAGCGACGGTGGAATTCTTCTGCCCTATGGCGACGTAGACGCAGACGACGTCGGTATCCCGCTGATTTATGATGGCGTCGACGCAAATCGCCGTCTTTCCGATGCCGCGGTCGCCCAGGATAAGTTCGCGCTGGCCCCGGCCGATGGGCGTTATGGCATCTATGGCTTTTAAACCCGTCTGCAGCGGTTGGTCGACCGGTCGGCGCTGGACGACGTTCGGCGCCTTCCCCTCAAGGGGCAGGGTTTTGTCCCGGGGAACGGTACCCCGGCCGTCGAGTGGATCGCCGACCGGCGTTACGACCCGGCCCAACAACGCTTCACCCACCGGAACCTCGAGAATACGGCGCGTCGTGCGCGCGACGTCGCCCTCCTTTATAACGCGGTCGTCCCCCAGGACCACAACGCCTACGGTGGTCTCTTCCAGGTTCATGGCGATGCCGTAAACGCCGCCACTAAAGAGAACCATTTCGTTGTACATCGCGTCCGAGAGGCCGTAGACGTGGGCGATGCCGTCGCCGACGCTCGTCACGATCCCCGTCGTCGCGACGTCGAGCTCTTTCCGATAGCGAGCGATTTCGGTCTTAAGTATTTCGCTTATCTCGTCGGGGCTAATCCTCATGAGAGGGCTCCTCGAAGCCGGCCGTTGCACCGGCCATAGTCTCCCGGATATCCTCTAAACGGGACGCCAACGTCCCGTCGATAACGTGGTCGCCGATGTTTAACCTTAACCCGCCGATTACGGCCTCGTCGACGACGGCCTCTATCTCAACGCGCTTCCCGGTGAGCCGCGCGAGCGCCGTCTTGAGCCGCTCCCGTAAATCCTCCGTTAGCGGCAGGGCGGTCGTTACCTCCACAGCTATGATCCCGGCGTCGCGACGGTAGGCCCGCAAGAAATCTTCGTAAATGGCCGGTAGAAGGAATAGGCGACCTTTCTCTATAAGCAACTTTACGAAATCTCCGGTAAGTTCGTCGGCCACCAACTCTCCTACCAATTTCACCTTGGCCTCTTCCGAGACCGCGGGATGCGCCAGCAACTCCCTAAGCTCGGCGCGTTCGACGAATAACTCGGCGAAGGCAGCCAGGTCCTTCAAGGCTTCGGCCACTCTGCCTTGGGCAAAGCTGAGCTTAAAAAACGCCCGGGAGTAGCGCCGTGCGATTATCGCATCTCGCATCTCGCACCTAGGATTCCAGAGGCCGGTCGAAAGCCGTACGGTCTTCCATCTCGGCCAAAAACTTCTCAGCGAGCTTACGTTCGCGCTTGGTAGTCCTGGTCTCCTCGAGGACTCGCCCCGCGATAGCTACAGCCATATCGGCCATCTCGCCCCTAATCCTCTCCACCGCTTGCGTCTCTTCGATGGCGATAAGCTCCTCCGCCTTATGCAGTAGGACGTCGGCCTGGCGGCGCGTTTGCGTTAAAAGTTTCTCGCGGTGGCGGGCGGCTTCCTCGTTCACGCGCTTTAGGATCGCGGAGGCCTCCTCGCCGACGTCGGCCATTTTTTTCTCGTATTTACCCTGGAGTTCGTCGGCCTCGGCCCGGGCCGCCGCCGCGCGCGCCATGTCGCCTTCGATCCGCTCTCGCCTTTCCTTCATGATCGGCTCGAGGAGAGTCTTATATATTACCGTCACGCAAACGGTAAATACAAGGAAGATACCGAGCTGATAGAAAAATATTACGACGTTAAATTCGAACATAAGAGAGCTAGCCCAACAACGCTTGTAGCGGGTTGGCGAAAATTAGGAGGATCGCGACGAAAAGGGTATAGATCCCCAGCGTCTCTATGAATACGACCGTGAGCAACATAGGGACGAAGAGTTTGCCCGAAGCTTCGGGTTGGCGAGCGATCCCTTGCAGCGCCGCGTTCGCGGTCACGGCTTGCGCCACCGCAGCCCCGGCCGCGGCAAAAGACATACCCAGAACCGCCGCCACCAGCGTCCACGAAAAACCCTTCGCCGCCGTTTCTCGTAACGACGTGGAAGGCTTTTCGGCAACCTCGCCCGTTTTTTCCGCGCCGAAAGCGGCGGCGGCGCCGAAAGCGAAGATTACGATCGCGAGCCACGTCAACGTTTTAATGGTCATTACGCTCGAGCCTCCTTACGCATTACGTAACGTAAACCGAACCCTTCCAAGGCGGGTAACCGCGGTCGGGATCAATGGTCCTCCTCGCCCCACCCCACGGCGGCGCCGAAGTATAGGATCGGCAAAAAAGCGAATATAAACGCCTGAAGGAAGCTTGTGAAAGCTACCAGCGCGTAAAATACCGGCATCAACGTTACCGCCATAATGTATTCTATAAACGGCTCCATACTCAAAGCCGGGAATAGGCCGTTAACGTTGGTCACGATATTATTTACCACGAACACGAACTGCTCTTCCCCGAAAATATTACCGAAAAGACGAATCGTGAGCGACAAGGGGCGAGCAAATTCGCCGACGCTTTCTAACAATACGAAAATGGGGCCTCCTACGATGAACGCGATCTTCGTCATACCCCCGAACGGGCCGGTCTTATGGAGGAAATACTTCTTTAACCCGAGTTCTCTAATGCCCACGTAAAAAGTCATCACGAACACGCATATGGCCATCGCCGCGTTCACGGCGATGTTAGTCGTCGGCGCGACGAATCCGGGGACCATCCCGAAGAGGTTAGCCACCAAAATAAACAAGAATAGCGAAAGACAAAACGGAAGATACTTTACGACCTTCGCCCCGCCGATATCGCGCAGGAAATACCGGCCCGTCTCGACGACGAGCTCGAGGATCATTTGGGGAATACCGGGCTTGAGTTTCGCCTTGCGGCAAATCAAATAGAAGCCAACTAAGACTATGACGGCAACCAATAAAGCGTGCGTCACGACGACGTTCTCGTGGTGGTGAAGGCCCGGGAGAGGTAAGCCCCATTCCAAACCTACTTTAAATTCTTCCATACTCTAAGTAATCCCGGCCGCATATCGTTCCCGGAGGCAATACCACACGACCAACGCCGGGCTGAACGTCGCGACGGCTACGGCGCCGAGCGCTACGGCCTGGGCCGACAAAGGCGTATTCCGTAATAACGCGGCAATTAAAGCGAGCGGCAACAACGTTTTCGCCGAGAGAGCCAAGATACCCTTCAGCAACAAACGCTTTTTGCCCTGCGCCGCCGCGCGCGTTAGGATCACGGCTACCGTAGCGATCAAAATGAAATCGGCCGCGACAGCGCCTCCCCCCGCGAAAGCGCCCACGGCCCAAGTACCGCCGCCATATATACCGGCACCCGCAACGACCGCGGCCACGGCGGCGAGCAATCCCACAACGAAACCGAAGGGGTAACGTACCAGGCCTTTATCCGTCATCCCTGCAAACGCGGGATCTCGCGGATCACGAGATAAACGGCCGCCGCGATTCCTAAAAAACTTAACACAAGTATAAATAGGGGCGTCGTCCCAAGCCATCGGTCGAGAAAATAACCGCCGAAAAACCCGCCTAAAACGACCGCCATAAACGTCCACCCTAAATTTATGGCGGTCGCTGCGTTCCGTACGAAACGCTTTCTACGGCCAGGTCCTTCCCGGTCTTTTTGCGGCACGCCGTATCCTGTCCTGAAACCCGCGCAGATGGCCTAAACTTTCCGAAAATATAACATTTCGCCCGTTTAAACACAAGCGAAATTGATTAAGAAACGCCGTAAAAAAGAGGGCTTGCGCCCTCTTTTTCGCTCCGGAGCTATCGGCGTTCCTAGTTGAATAACGGGTCTTTGTGGATATCGCCGGTGCCTGGCGTTGGTACGAAGTTGCACCAAATACCGCCATCTCGACCCGGGTAGAAGTAGCCGTCGATTAAACGGCGCCCGGTAATGTCGAATTGAGTTCCGGGTCGGGCACGAAAGATCTGGCCGTCGTCGTTTTCGAAAAAACCGCCGTCGCCGGCGGCTCGAACATTGACGTCGGTACGCGAGGTTAATCCTTTACGTCGCCGTTTTCGCGGTCGTGTGTCTGCCTCTTTTTTAACCAGCGGCCCACCAGGTCTTTGGCCGGGCCCGTAAAGGCGTTGCCGAAAGCGATCGCCGCGGCAAACATAACGGCGCCGAAAACGATGATGAAAACCGCGATAACGAACGTCGTCGTTAAGTAGAGCTTCTCTAACGCCATAACGGCGCCGACAAATAGGACGCCGTAGCGAACGGCCTTGCCTATGACCGCAGCGTTTAATCCCTCTACTTTGCTCGCCCATACGCGAGCGAGCCCCCCCAAGAACGACCCGGCGATGTGGGCTACGAAAAGTATCGCCGCGGCCAAGAGGATGCGCGGCAGATAGAGTATTAAGAAATCGAATACGCGGGTGAGTACGGTGAACCCCAATATCTCGGCGCAAAAATCCAAGAACAATAGTACGATTACCCACCAAATAACGCGCCGCACGATCTCCCCGGCCGAATATTTTATATCCCCTTTAGCTAGCGCACCAAAGCCCAACCTCGCGGCGCCCTTTTCTATGGGCAACGCGAGGAAGACGCGGCGCGCGAGCCGCGACAATAAGTAAGCTAAAAACAGGCCGACGGCAAAAACCGCCGCCGCTACCAGCAAAACCGGTAGATATCCGGCGATGGTTTTCACCGTACTGATAAAGGGTTCCACTACGGTTTGTGAGAAAAATTCACGCATATCCATATCGAAATCTAAGGCGCCGCCGTGCCCGATAGAAGCCGCTCGAGGCGGCCTCGCCGTACGCGCGTGAATTTCTTTATAATAACGACCGTATTATCCACGCGCTCGGATATCTCCTCCGGGACCGATTTAAACAACAATTGCTCCCACGCGCCACCCTTGCGCGCGCCCAGCACGACGAGGTCTTTCGGTAGTATGTCCGCCATTAACGCTTCGGTTACTTCTTCGGCTTGGAGCACGTCCCTTTCGAAACCGCGTCGACACTCCACGTCGCAAACTATCTCGTCCAAAAGGTTCCTCGCCGTATACCGCGGCGCGCCGAATTCGTCGGCCGCGCCGGATACCGTAACGACGCGCAATTTGGCGTCGAAGCTGTCGGCGAACGCCGGCGCCAGTTCCGCGGCGAGGCGGGAGTTGGAGCTGCCGGAAACCGCGACCAGTATGCGGTCTACGTCCGTCAAATCGCCGGCGCCGGGCCTCACTATCGCTACGTCGCACGGGGCGTCGTCGAGCACGGCGTCGATAACCGTGGCTAACAACCTGTCGCCCAAGGTCCGTCGGCTGACGCGTCCCATAACTATGAAGTTGCAATTCTCTTCGCGGGCCGTCTCCAAAATGCCGTGCGAAAGGCGGTGCGATATCTTAATCATGCGCTTGACGTCGTCGACGCCCTCGCGCTCGCAGATCTTCTCGGCCAACATGAGCTGGGAACGAAAATCGCCGGCCCGCGCGACGCCCCGCTCGAGAGGTACGTAATACGGAACCTCCACTACGGACAACAATAATATCTCGCCGTCGAATTTCTTCGCGATGGCCGCGGCAACCGTCACCAACGACTTCATCGTATCCGGGTTGGCGATGGGGACCAGGATTTTGTATTCCTTACGCGCTTGCTTGGCCATCAAGTACCGAATGACCCGCTCGCGCTCGAGCGTCCGTTTTGCGCCCTTTGAATAAGCTAAATATACCAATCCTCCCGCGGCCAGATAACAGGCGCCCAAAAGGTAGGTGTTCCACTCCATGAAGAGCAACATAAGAAGGTTGGAGGCGATGCCCAAGGCCGGTATCAAGTAGCCGAACGGTAAGCGGAAAGGACGTTTAAGTTCCGGGCGGCGCCGCCGGAGCATTATTACCGAAAAATTGACCACGACAAGGGCGAAGAGTAAGCAAAAGTTCGTGAGGTGCGCTACGGACCGCACTTCGCCTATTACCGCGATTATGATCGCCAATCCCGCCGTCGCCGCGATCGCCCAATGCGGCGTACGGAAGCGTAAGTTTACCCGGGCCAAAAACCACGGCATGAAGCCGTCGCGTGCGATCGCGTACGTGACGCGCGAGGTCGTGAGAACCGCGGCGTTTAGCGCCGAAACCGTCGACAGAACACCCGCGATTAATACGAAGAATAGGCCGTATTCCCCTAATACTTTCGCGGCTATTATCGCGAGGGGCGCGGGCGCCTCCCCTAAAACTTCGAAATCGACTATCCCAACAGATACCATAATCACGAAGACGTAAATTATCGTAGGGATCGCCAGCGCTAACAAGATCGCCCGGGGAACGTTCTTTTCCGGGTTTTTAACCTCCTCCGCGGCGTCCGATATCTGCTCGAAACCGAAGAACGAAATATAGATGAGCGACGTGGCGGCCAGGACGCCGAGCGTACCGAACGGCGCGAAATTATCGAAACGCCCCCACTCCACGAACCGGAAACACAATATGACGAATACGACCAATATCGCGACTTTTCCAAGCGTCAAGAAGGTTTGCGCATGACCCGCTTCTTTCGTCCCCTTAATATTTAACAGCGCTAGAAGGATGATTAGGATCCCGGCCGCGACGGCTCGGTTTACCGTATATGGCAACGCCAACTCGACGAGGGGGGTGAAATGCTCTGCGAAACCTATGGCGTAGAGCGCCGCCGATACGACCAGGCCGAAGACCATCGACCAACCGGTAATGAAGGCCGTAAAGCCGCCGATGGCCTCGTGGACGAAGGTATAGCCGCCGCCGGCGACGGGGATCGCCGCGGCCAACTCGCAATACGACAGCGCGGTGAAGAGCGTCATAAACCCGACGATGACGTACGAAACCGTCGCCGCCGGGCCCGCTGTGCCGGCGGCCAGGCCGGATAGGATGAAGATGCCGGCGCCGATCATCGCGCCCACGCCCAACATCGTCGCGGAACCGAGGCCCAGCGACCGCGTCAGCTTGACCTCGTGCTCTTCGCCCGGCAATGGAATTCGCTCAGCCATATTCCTCAGCTAATAACTACTTTCGCGAATTATACTAAACGGCACCGAAAAAACAAGAGAAATCGGGGAAAATGCGTAATACCCTGACACTGCTTAACTTATATCGCCGTTCGACGCCGCTCCGCGGTTAACTAAGTTTATTAAAAAGCGGCTTCGCCTTATCGGTTTCGTATTACTCCCTATCCGTTCGCTCAACGTGGATATAGAACTCGGGTCTTGTGGGGGTACCGAAGATGCGAAGCTCGGCGACGCCTACGCCGGCGTAGCTTACGCGGACCTCGCCCACGAACATATTCACGAGGTTTTGCAGCGTCATGTTCTCAGACCGGAACGTTAGCTCGAGCGACAGCTTCGACGCGCTCCCGCCGAAGTGCCACCGCGCCTCCGCGGCCCGGCACGAGCCCTCGTCGACCGTGAAGTCCGCGTTGTGGAGCGTGAATTGGAAGTTAACGTCCTCCAGGCGCACCTGTACGTTATCCGGCGCGAGGATTAGGTTGCCGTGGCTCAGCCGGCCCGTTGCGCGGTGGTCGAGCTTCCCTCGCCGCCACGTCAACGTCCCCTCGAACGTCAAAACGCCCTCGGCCTCGAGCAGGTACCCGGGTTTCCCCACCCACGGCAGGACGTTAATCGCCTCCACCGCCTCCACGCGGTACTTCGCCGAGCCTTCCTTGGTTACGAAAGAATGGTCCGCGGAGAACTCGAAAGAGCGCTGCCGCGTAGTTTTACCTTTGAGCGACGCTTCTATTTCTTCGTCTGAAATACGCCCGCCGACGTCAACGTCGCGGAGTATTATGGTATCGTCGGCGTCACCGCGAAAGACGACACGCCCTCGCCTGGCCGCGAACTCGAAATCGAACGGTGCCAGCTTCCCCTTTCGCCGTTTCTCTTCTCCAGCCCCACCCACTACCATGGTAGCCGGCGGCGCGGGGGCGGTCGGTACAGCCGGCGACGGCAAAACGGCCCCCGGTAATACCGCGGCCCCGCTGCCCTCACTCGGCCCCGCTCCCCAAGGCGTTCCCAATACCGGCCGGCTTAACTTTAATGGATAGAGGTATATAGTATATTCTTCCGTAGTAACTTCTTTAACTAACCGAGCGTCGAACCGCAACAGAAGAACCGCCGACGGCCGGAGTTTGACCCGGACCCGCGACGCTTCGCCGCTTATAAATGAACGCGGCCTTTTAACGAAAACCACGTCGCGAACCTCAACGCCCAACGGGAATACGTACCTCACCGCGTCGATGGTTACGTAGTCCCCGAAACGTTCCGTTATGGCTTCGCCTACGCGCCGGGGCAGCCATACGTTCAATAGCCGGTAGCCGACGAGCGCCGCGACCGCGACGAAGAATAGAACGACAAAGCCGATGGTTGCCCTTTTAACGCTCACAGTTCCCCTTTCCTTGCCCCGTGCAGATAATCGAAGAGAGCTTGCGCCGCGCGCGTCGTCACCTTTGGCGCCCGCGTCAGCTCGTCCACCGATGCCGACATAATTTTCTCTACTGAGCCGAAATACCTGAGCAACGCTTTCTTCCGCGTCGGACCTATTCCCTCGACCTCGTCGAGTATCGACTTGGAAGCCGCGCGGGCGCGTACTTTTCTGTGGTACTCCACGGCGAAGCGGTGCGCTTCGTCGCGCACTCGCGCCAGGAACAAAGTCCCCGCTTCGCTTATGGCCGCGGCCTGCCGGCTCCCGCTAACGAAAAGGCGGTCGGGGTCCTTGGCAAAGGCCGCTACCTTTTGTCCCTCGAAACCCGCCTCCGCGACGGCTCGAGCTGCCGCGGTTAATTGATTAAGGCCGCCGTCTACCAGGAAAAGGTCCGGCGGTTGGTCGTCCCCGCTCTTTACTCGCGCGAACCGCCTTTTGGCAACTTCGGCGATGGCGGCCAGATCGTCCTGGCCCGGGACGGTCCGAATGCGATAGCGTCGGTACGAACTTTTATCGGGTACGCCGGCGTCGAAAACCACCAAACTCCCTACGACCGACTTAGGCCCGGTGTTCGATATGTCTACCATCTCGAACCGGCCCGGCGGTTTCGCCAACGCCGTCGCGGCGCCCAATTCCTCGAAAACCGCCACCAATTCTCCCCGGCGAGCTTTGGACAATTCGGAAGCCTCTATAAAATACTCCAAGTTTTTAGCCGCGACGCCGACCAGATGAGCGTACTCGCCCCACCGCGGGACGACTATTCCAACGACGCCGCCCCTCTTTTCCGCCAGCGACGCCGCTAAAACGCCCCGCCCCGAGAAACTCCGCGCTACGGCTATTTTGGGCGGCACCTCTGCTCCCGCGCCGTAGTGGCTAAGCAAAAATTCCTCCAGCGGATTGCCGGCGGGCGCGTTCGCGGTTACCGCCACGCGATCCACCAAACGACCCTCGCGGACCCGCAGCACGACGCCGTACAGCTTCCCCGCTCTGACCTCACAGGATACCGCGTCCACGTTCGTGTTCTTCCGAGCGACGGCGTACTGTTCCGCGACGGCGCGGTTCAACCCCCGTATTACGTCCCGCCACTTCGCCGCTTCCTCGAACGAGAGGGCCGCCGCCGCGGCCGCCATCCTCTTCTCGAGCTCGCGCATGACGCCGGCTCGCCGACCGGTGACGAATTTTACCGCTTTCTCGAGCAGGACCTTGTAATCTTCCACCGATACGGCGCCGGCACACGGGCCGAGACAGATACCGATCTCATAATCGAGGCACGGACGGCGGGGGGGCTTGCGGTCGAGGTCGTACTTACATACCCGCAGGCTGAAGGCGCGGTTGGTCAACGCCACGGTCCGCCTGACGGCCTTCGCGTCCGTAAAAGGGCCGATGTAGCGACCCGTCCGCTCGTCGCGGGCTTCCCGTGTCAAAAAAACGCGCGGGAATCTCTCCTTCGTAATTTTTATATAAGGGAAGCCGTGGATGCTGACGTTATACCTGGGGCGGTATTTATTAATGAGGTTCATCTCGAGCAAGAGGGCTTCTGTTTCGTTGGCGGTCAACATCAGCTCGACGTCGGTAGCGCGTTTCAACATAGCCACGGCCTTGGGGTCTCCTAACCTCTTCCCGCTAAAATATTGACTCAACCTCTTGCGCAACGACTTAGCCTTCCCCACGTATAACGGCTTGCCGCGGCCTTTGAATATGTAACAGCCCGCCTCGTCCGGGACTTCATCCATCCTTTCTTTTAAATCTTTTAACGCGTACTCCATACCGTATACAACCGCCGTTCACCAGCTAGACGCTTCCCTACCGCGTTAAGCGGCTGAAAATGCCGCGCCGCACGACTTCCTCGGGCGAAAAACCGCGTACGTAAAAACACCATATCCCTACAACGATTCCCGCCGCGTACTTTAGATGAAAGGTCGGGAAAATCGCCAGCCCTTTGAAAAAATTCCGCAAACCCGTCTTGGCCGCTACCGCCACCGACGCTGCGACATCGGCCACAAAATACGCCGCCGCTAACGCCCCACCCGCCAACCATAAGTACGGCGTAACGAAGCCCCCCGCCGCAGTTAAGGCCAAAGCCCCGAAGAACGCCGGCGGCACGAGAGGCTTCCAATCTATAAAGCGGCCGTGCTTCCTCGCTACCGCCACCTTCCAAAACGCGTACTGGTTGTACTGTCGCAACAGCTGCCGGACCGAACCGCGAACGTAATACTTCGCCCTCATCTTCTGTTTTTGATAAATTACGCCCCCCGCCTGGCGCAGGCGGTAGTGGAAGTCGTCGTCCTGATTGCGCACCAACGACTCGTCGAAATCGCCCACCCGGTCGAAAACGTCCCGCCGCCACACCGGATATAAAACGGCGTCAACCGGCCCCTCGGCGCGGCCCACGCGAACCGGCGTATTTCCGGTCGCGAATATATTGCTATTAACCGCGGCGACGAAGCGGCCTTCCTCGCCCGCGGCGACGCGGTCCACCGGCCCGCCCACGGCCCATATCTCGGGGTTTCGCTCAAGGGTCTCGACGCCCGTCCTGACGTAGTTCGGCGGGATCTCGGCGTGGGCGTCTACCCGTACGACGTATTCGCCGCGCGCCTCGGCCACTCCCACCCCCATCGCGCTCCCCGCGAATAAATCGGGATTATCCACCAGCCTAACGCGAGAGTCGCGAGCCGCGATTCCCTTTACTATATCGCGCGTGCCGTCGGCGCTCATCCCGTCGACGACGAGGACCTCAAGGCTGTCCGCCGGCCAATCGTTCGCGAGGATGGACCCGACGGCCTTCGCTATGAAAGCCTCTTCGTTCCGGCAAGGGACTATCACGGATACCAAAGGCGTTCCCCCGCTCGATTGCCGTTCCCGGCCTTTACCGTCGCCTACCTTCTCCATATCGTTAAATAATATCAGAACTGGCCGCATCCAAAAAGGGCAAAAAAGCCCGGCGTACGCCGGGCCTTTATACGGTAATGCCGCGTCTCGGGAATTACTTCTTCATATCGAGAACTTCTTTGACCTTGGATACGATATTATCCGAGTTCATGCCGTACCTGTCGAGCAACTCTCGCGGGCTGCCCGATTCGCCGAACACATCCTCGATACCGACGATGCGCATCGGCACCGGGTGATGTTGGCTAATAACTTCCGCGACGGCGCCGCCCAGGCCGCCGTAAACCTGCGCTTCCTCGGCGGTGACTATTGCCCCGCATTCCTTCGCGGCCGTCAGCAACGTATCGACGTCGAGAGGTTTCACGGTATGGCAATTTATAACGCGCGCGTCGACGCCCTCCTGCTCGAGCGTGTCGGCCGCCACCAAAGCCTCGTAGACCAGCGGCCCGCAAGCTACTATGGCGACGTCGCCGCCGTCGCGGTAGACTTCCGCCCGGCCCACGGTAAAAGCCGTCTCCTCCGTCGTTATGACCGGTACGCCTTCCCGGCCGAAACGCAAATATACGGGCCCCTCGTGCGAAGCGGCCCATATCGTCGCCTTCTTGGCCTCTATGGCGTCCGTCGGCACTACCAGCGTCATGCCGGGCAGGACCCTCATCAACGGTATCTCCTCCAGCGATTGGTGCGTCGGCCCGTCCGGCCCCACCGATATGCCGCCGTGCGCGCCGCCGATCTTGACGTTCAATTCGCCGTAGCATATCGACGTACGGATCTGGTCCCACGCCCGGCCGGCGACGAAGACGCCGTACGTGGTCACGAACGGCACCAGTCCCGTCCGCGACATACCGCCCGCCTCCGCCAACATGTCCTGCTCGGCGATGCCGAAATCGACGAATTTCTCGGGGAATTTATCGCGCACCCATATGGTCCGGGTCGACTTAGCCAAATCGGCATCGCACACCACGACGCGGTCGTCGTGCTCGCACAGCCACAACAGGCCGTGGCCGTAGCCGTCGCGGCTCGGCACCATGTCGGCGCCCTTGCGGTAATCAACTAAATGTGCATCTTCGCGTATGCCGCCCATCGTCGTCTCCTCGACTGATATATTAAATGAACGCTAGCCAACCCAATCGAAATCGTGCTTCTTATATTCTTCCCACGGCGCCGTAAAGCCGAGGTCGGCGAGCGCCTGCTGCACCTGCTCGCCCTTCTTCGGCGTCGCACCGTGCCAGTCGGCCAGATTCTCCATGAACGAAACGCCCTTGCCTTTAATGGTATTGGCGATAATCATAGTGGGGCGATTCTTCTCCAGGAGGAACCGCTGGTAGGCGTACGTCATCTGCTTAAGGTCATGGCCGTCGATTTCGATCACTTGCCAATTGAAAGCCCGCCATTTATCCGGGAGCGGGTCGAGGCCCATTACCTCCTCGGTATTGCCGTC
>JAZGGY010000122.1:0-6577 GCA_036480675.1 bacterium
AGATGTTACAAAAGTCCAAGTATTAAAGGCATTAAGGGCGGATATGTATAGGCTCTATTCTTGGATAGCGACGTTGTTCGCGGCGGCCGCGGCGGCTTCCGCGGCGCCCATAAATTACGCCGTTAACGTCGTCGCGACGCACGAGGTCGACGAAGCGTCCGCGGAAATAGCGAACGCGTTCGGGATCCCGTCGATAAGCCGCACCGATACTTCGGCGACGTTCTCGCTGGAAGAGCTCGACGGCGGCGTGTACCGTTTGACGTTCCTCACCGCGAACCAGCAAACGCTCGCCGGCGACGCGGTGATACCGGACGTGGAGAAAGTGGCCGGCTTTTTGCCCGGGCGGTGGCTCGAGTTCGCGCCCTGGACGTTGGCCGAGGGTGGCGTGAAGCGTGCGCCGGATTTCGTAAAAGACAGCGAGGAAATCAGTTATAACTTGTTGGCGTTGATGCTTTTTCCGCCCGGCGGCCCGAAGGCCGATTTGTGGCGCGGCGGCGCCCGGGCGGCGGTAGCGCGTTCCTACGGTATGAGCGTAGTTTCCATGGAAGCGGCCGAGGGGCAGCCGTTGCCGGCTTTCGAGGGAGAGGAGAGCGAACTAGTAGAATTTTCGGTCGTATTTAACCAAAAGCTCAGCCAGGATACGAAGTTCAGCGCGATGACCGGGCGGTGTGCGTACGAGGGTGCGGCCGCGGCGGTCCCGGCCCCCGACGGTTTGCCGGCGTACGCCCGCCTCGACGTTGCCGGTACCCGCGATCGGTCGTTCGTAATAGCCGGTAAGCAGCGGGACCTGGCGGAACATATCGCGACGTCGATAAAACTCGTCCGGGAAGGTTACGAGTTACCCGCGGAGTGGGTCGCGGCCGAGGAGGTTACCGCGGAATAGATGCGTCCGGAGTAGGAGTTCAAGGTGGTAGCTAAAGTAGCTGCGCGAGACGAAACCGGCGTCGACGTCCCCCGAGTGGCGTTTACGCAAGCGTTACTGTTCGTAGCGTTTTACGTGTTGCCGGCGGCGGCGGCCTTGTTTCTGGCTGCCGGCCTAGAGGCTGCGGTACAACGCCGCCTCGCTTTCGCCCATCTGTACGTCGTCGCGCCGCTCGGCTTGGCGTCGGTCGTCGTCGTCGCGGCTATGATGGCGTCGCTGGCGCGGGCGGTTTCGCTTTTGACGCCGGCCGCTACCCAAAACGATTTCGAACCGCCGGCCGCCAAGCGAATCAGGGCGTTCCCGCCGTTAGCTGCCCTCGTTGCTTTCCTGAGCGGCGTAGCGGCGTACGTCGTATGCGGCGCCGCGGTAGCAGGACCCGGCGGCGGTTACGCCGGGGTGGCGGCGATCTGGTGTATCGGCGTAGCGGCCGCGCTTATCTACGCCCTCGTATCGTACGTAGCCGCGGAACGTTACATGAGCCCGATTTTCGCGTTCCTGACGGCGAAGAGAGTTAGGTTCGCGCCGCGGCGGGCCGTATCGCTCGGCCTTCGGTACTTTATTGCGGGCGGGGCCGGCGCCGCGGCCTTGATCGCGTTGGCGGCACTCGGCCCCGTCTTAAGCGGCGCGGGCGCTTGGGGGTGGGGCCAGTGGCTGGCCGCGGCAATATTGGTAACCGTGTCCGCGGCCGCGGCGTACGTCGTTTCCGGTCACGTAACGGCGCCGCTTAGGAGCACTGCCGCGGCGGTGCCGATAACGTACTACGTCGGCGACGAGCTCGAGGAGTTAACGGGGGCTTGCCGGCATTTCTTCGACGAAGTTCGCGCGTTCGAAGATAAAGTCCGGGGCGTGGCGGAGGAGCTCTCCGGGGGAACCGCCCGCGTGCGCGAGAGCCTCACGGAACAGGCGAGTTTAACGTCTGAGCAGGCCTCGGCCATTTCCCAAACCTCGGTTACGATGAAGGAATTGACCGGGACCGTTAAGCAGACGGCGGCGCGGGCGGAGGAAATATCGGGACGCGTCGAATCGTCGGCGGGATTGGTAAAGACGGCCCACGACCAGATATTGACGAACACGGAACGGATAGCGGCGTTGACCGAAGAGGCGCAGACTGCCGCCAAACTCTCGGTAGCGTTAAACGAGAGCGCGCGCCGAATGGACCAGATAGTGGCGCTGGTCAACGACCTCGCGGAACAATCGACGGTCTTAGCTCTAAACGCAGCCATTGAGGCGGCGAAGGCCGGCGAGTTCGGCCGGGGCTTCTCCGCGGTGGCGCGGGAAGTGAAGAACCTGGCCGGTTCGTCGAAAGAGGGAACCGAGGAGATAAGAAAAGTCTTACACGACATCCGGGACGGGACGGTGAAGACGGTGACGTCGGCGCGGGAGAGCGCCGAACAGTCGAGGATCCTAAGCGAAGGCGCTGCGAAAGCCAAGAGTCTGGTTGGGGAGATCGTTCCTTTAGTAGACGAGATAGGCCGTGCTTCTAAACAAATAGCGGCGTCCGCGCGACAACAGAGCTTGGGTTTAGAGCAAGTCACTACCGCGGTCGAGAATATAAACGAAGCCGCGGGCGAAGCCTTGGGCCAGGTCAAGGCGGTGCGCGACGCCGTCGATAATATAACGCAGATAAGTTCGCGGCTCGCCGAAGAAGCCGACGCGTCCCGCCGGTGGAAAAGCCGGTAAGGCGGGCCGGTTCCGTTTGGGCCGAATCGCGCCCGAGGCTTTTACGTAGGAGGAAAACAAGATGAGTAAGCTTTTTAAGGCTGCCTTCGTTGCAGCCCTCGTTTTAGGTGGCTTAGGCGGTTGCGGTAAGAAGGCGGAAAAGACGTACCTGGTAGGCGTGGCCGGCCCGTTTACGGGGGACGGCGCCCAGTACGGCGAAATGTTGCGAATGGCGGCCGAGATGCGGGCCGACGAAATCAACGCGGCCGGAGGGATTAACGGCATTCCCCTCGAGCTCGAGTTCCAGGACGATAAGGGCGACCCGAAGGAAGCCGCCAACGCGGCGCAGAAATTGGGCTCCAACCCGAACGTCTTGGCCGTGCTCGGCCACTTTAATTCCAGTTGCTCGCTCGCGGGGAAAGAGGTGTACAACTCGATGGGCGTGCTCCAGCTTTCGCCCGGCTCCACCAACGTGACGGTTTGCGAGGGCGGCGACTGGACCTTCCGCAACGTCTACCGCGACGATTTCCAAGGGCAGTTTATCGCCGATTTTATCAAATACGTCCTGGGCTATAATCGCGTAGCCGTGTTTTTCGATAACGACGATTATGGCCGCGGTTTGCGGGACGCGTTCGCGGAACGGGCCGAGGAGATCGGTTTGGAGATAGTGCGCGAGGAGGCGTACGTCCGCGATACCCAGGAGTATACGCCTCAGCTTACCCAGATCATCGCCAAGAAACCCGATATCATATTCATATCGGGCCTGTACGCCAACGCCGCGATGATACTCACCCAGGCCCGTAACCTCGGCATCGAGACCCCTTTTATCGGCGG
Source organism: bacterium (assembly GCA_036480675.1). GTDB lineage: Bacteria > RBG-13-66-14 > B26-G2 > WVWN01 > WVWN01 > WVWN01. Next base: position 3,416 of record JAZGGY010000122.1, read on the forward strand.
CGACGGCTTGCTCTCCGCGGACCTGGTGACGAACGCCGGAAAGGCCTCGGAGGGCGTTATCGTTACCTGCCCGTTCTTGCCCACCGTGGGGGAAGAGAAGACGCGGAACTTCGTCACGTCTTTTAAGCAGCGCTACGGTACCGAGCCCGACGCGTGGGCGGCGTTGACGTACGACGCGTTGGGTATCGTAGCGGAGGCCATAGAGAAAGCGGGGCCGGACCGCAAGGCCATACGCGACTACGTGGCGGCGATGGACTCGCCGGAGAAGGGCTACGACGGCGTAGCCGGCCTCACCTACTTTAACGCCGACGGCGATTGTATGAAACCGCTCATCGTCGCGGTCGTAAAGGACGGCGAGTTCGTCCCCTTCGAAAAACAAGCCGAGGACCTCGAGCGGGCCAAGGAAGCGTTGAGGGCTTCGGCGCCCGCGGAGCCGAGCCCGCCTGAAGGGAGTTAAGGCGCCGCGCTCAGTCGCGTCGGCGCCCGGGACGTCTGTCTTGCGCGAGCGGTGGCAATATTTTTGGGTTTTGGCGGTGGCCGCCGCGGCCTTGGCCGTGGCGGCGATTTACCTTATATTCCGGTCCGCCTATTATTTCCCGGACGGCATGCGGTGGGAGTTGGCGATTGCAGAACTCGGGGCCCCCGCCGTATGGCATCAGCACCACCTCTTGTACAACCCCTTGGCGTTGGCGTTCCACGCGGCCTTAAAACTGTTCGGGTACGGCGGCCGCCTACTCGGCGCGATGCAGATTTTTGACGCCGCGGTAGGGGCTGCGGGTTTCGTTTTATGTTATTTGATGTTGAGGAGGGCCGGCGCGCCGCGGCCTTTGTCCTTGGCGGGGAGTTTCGCGCTCGCGTTTTCGTACGGTTACTGGGCGTACTCGTGCAACGCTGAGTGCGTAATCCTCAGCACGGTAGCGGCGATGGCCACCTTCCTTTCGGCGCAATGGGCGTCGGACGGGCGCGGTTTCGGCCGCTGGGCTCTTTGCGCGGCGGTCGCCGGCGCCGCCGGTTTAACGCACATTACCAACGGCTTACTTCTCTTGTTCCTAGTTGGGGCGTACTTCATCTCGAGGCCCCAGAAATATTTACGACGTCTGCCGGCGTTGGTATTGGCGTATTTATCGCCGGCGGTAGTTGCGTACTTAGCGGTCGGCATCGGCGTTTTGGGTTACCGCGGCCCGGGCGAGCTGTGGCGCTGGGCGTTCGGCACGCCGGGCCGGACCCATTACTATATGACCTACCGCCTGGAGAACGTCGCGCTCGACTTCTACGCGTTGGCCCGCAACGTCTTCGGCCTGCGGTGGATAAAAGACGTATTGGCCGGCGGTTGGGCCTGGCAATCCTACGCGGTGGCGGCCTTGATTATTTTAAGCGCGGCGGTTTTACTCGCGGCCTTCGTGGGCGCCGTATCGCGCTTCTCCGCCCGAGGAGCGTCGCGGCGGCAGGCGTGGCTGACGTTGGCGTTCTTTTTGCCGTACGCCGTCTTCTTCACGTTCCGCGACGCTGGCGGCACGGACCGGTGGACGCCGCAGACGTTCGCGCTTATTTTCTTTTTATATGCGAGTGCCGGCGCCGCGGCGCCGAAACGCTTCGGCCGCGTCGTACTATACGCGTTGCCGGTTCTATTATTCGCCGGGAACTTCTGGGGCTCGATTTACCCCGAGTCCAAGCCCGAGTATAACGAGCATCTGTCGTTCGCGAGGTTCGTGGACGACGTGACGGCCCCGGGCGACCTGGTAGTGTTTTCAGGTTTGGACGGCCTCGGGCCGGGGATATACGCCGATTACTTCGCGGGCGTCGAGACCGCGGGTATTTATTTTGGTGTAAAGGACCCCGACAACTTCAAGCGGCGGATAAACGATAAGCTCGCCGCGGGCCGCGCCGTTTACGTCAGCGACGCCCGACCGGCGACGACGTCTGCCGACCTGCTCGTTCCCGGCGCGCGCGACGAATACGGCGTGACCGGCGCCGAAGCGCGGAAGCTTTTAGCGGGGTACGACCGGGAGTTCGTCGCGACGTACGAGGGGCCGCGTTACGAGCCGAGTAATTTCTGGCGGCTGGTTCCGGAGAGGTAAATTATAGTACTGGACTGGACGGAGAACGCGTCTCATAGCGAAGATAGCGCCGAAGCGTTTGCGGGAACACTGGGGTTCGAGGTCCGGTTTCATCCTGGCGGCGACGGGCTCCGCCACGGGCAAAATCTGGCTCTGGATGTACCGGACGATCACGCCGCTCGCGGGCATAGGCTAAGGGGCCGTCGGTCCGGCCTTGAAGTCCGGGCGTCTTCGGGATATTATTCGCTTATACTTTCGACGGCTTAGCGATGTTTCTACAACAACTCATCAACGGCTTGACGATAGGCGCGGTGTACGCGCTCATCGCCGTCGGCTACACGATGGTCTACGGCATCGTGGAGCTCATCAACTTCGCCCACGGCGAGATCTACATGATGGCGACGTTCGTCGCGATGACGCTCTTCCGGCTGGCCGGTTATCCGTTATGGATAGCGGCGCCGGCGGCCATCGTGGCGGCGATGATAATGGGCGTCACGTTGGAGTATATCGCGTACAGGCCGCTGCGCCGGAGCCCCCGACTGGTAGCGCTTATATCCGCTATCGGCGCGTCGCTATTTCTTCAGAACCTGGCGATGAAGATCTGGGGCGCGAGGCGCCAGCCGTTCCTCGACGCCGAGCGGCCGCTCGCGTTCTTCCAGGTGAAGCACCAGCTAGTCGTGCCGGTCCTGGGCGAGGCGACGTTCTCCAACATGCAGATAACGATACTCGGGACCGCCGCGGCGATGATGATCTTCCTGACGTTGATAGTCGGTAAGACCAAGTTGGGGCGGGCGATGCGGGCGTGCGCCCAGGACCAGGTGGCGGCGAAGCTTATGGGCGTCAACGTCGACCGAACCATATCGGCCACGTTCGCCATCGGCTCGGCGATGGCCGCCGTCGCCGGCATCCTCGTCGGCATGAAATACAACCAGGTGTGGCCGATGATGGGGTATATGGCCGGCCTGAAGGCGTTCACCGCGGCGGTGCTGGGCGGCATCGGCAACATGCCGGGGGCGTTCGTGGGGGGCCTCGTCCTGGGCCTGGCGGAGGGGTTCGCCGGCGCGTACATCTCGTCGCTGTGGATGGACGCCATCGCCTTCGCGCT
>JAZGGY010000123.1:0-2152 GCA_036480675.1 bacterium
GCACCGTCTTTGACAATACCGAGTATTCAACCGTCCGTTTGCCGAGGTTGGACGAACGGACTTATTTCTTTTCGGAACTGACGCTGTACGCCGACTTCCACGTGGCCGAGGGCGTTTTGGTACAGGCGGGGGGAAAAGTCCGTTACGATTTCGGCGACGACGTCGCCGACGGCCCGGGCCCCCGCGCGTACCTCCGCTTGCGCGGCACGCTCGACACCGAGCACCACCACTGGACCTTCGGCCATTTCCGCGATTCGACGTCGCCGCTCACTTTCGAACAACGCGACTACGACGACGAGCTGGCCGGCATGCGGTACCGCCTTACGTGGGGGCCCAGCGACAGCCGGCTCTTCCTCGCGCGGACGTCGACAGTGGGCGAGGAGAGGTACGAGACGTTCGCCGGCGGCGGCCGCCTTTCGCTGCGGCCGTGGGAGAAAACCGTCCTGGCGGCCAACCTGGGCGGCATCCACCAGGGCGGCTTCGACGCGGGGAGGGGTTCGCCCCCGCCCGGCGGCCGTAAGCGCGAGGCGGGTGTGGGGTCGCTCGATTTCGAGCAGGGGATAATATGGGGCCTTTTCGCGTCCGGCGAAGCCGCCCTCTCTATGGACCGGGGCGATAGGGAAGAGGGTCCGCTGCGGGACAACGCCTTCTGGGTCGGCGGCGGATGGCGGCGTGGGCCCTTCGAGGTGAGCGGCCGCCTCTATCGCGTGGGGTGGGCGTTCGCGACGCCGTGGGGCGTGAGGTTCCTGCGCAACGAGGAGGGGTCGATCATATTGAGCGACTTTTACGCGTGGACCGTGCGCGGCGCCGCCTCGTTCGACGTCTTCGAAACCGCCAAGCTTACGTTGGCGCTCGAGGGAGGCGTTAAATATAAAGAGGAGAGCTTCGCCGAGCAGGATTACAATTTCAACATCGAATTGATCAAGTTCGAAGTTTACTTATAGGAGTCGTTTCTTCGATAAAAACGCCGCCCGCCCGGGCGGCTTTATTATTCTCTTGGCGGTTTCTTTAAGCCCTTGCGGGTTTAGGTTCGTCCGAGTATGTTAGCGACTGCCGCGGCCAGGTCCGCGCGCGGTACTTCCACTTGTTCCCGTTTCGCCAGGTCCTTCAATTGAACGACGCCCTTTGCGACCTCGTCAGGGCCGACGACGACGACGAACGGGATCCCTTTGGCGTCCGCGTAGCCAAACTGCTTGGCGAGTTTAGCGGAGGGTTCCAAGTAAACTTCGCATCTTGCGCCGGCCGCCCTTACTTCCCCGGCGACCGCGAGCGCTTCCGGCAGAACGCTCTTGTCGTATACCGCGACGAGTACGTCCGCGGCGTCGCCGCCGGCGGTTTCGCGGTCCGCGAGGAGCGTCATGATGCGCTCCAGGCCGAACGACGTTCCGGTCGCGGGGAGGTCCGGTCCTCCCAGCCGCGCGATTAGCTGGTCGTAGCGGCCTCCCCCCGCCACCGAGCCCACGCCCCCCTCGGCGACGAACGCCTCGTAGATGGGGCCGGTGTAGTAGTCCAGGCCGCGGGCCATATGGAGGTCGAAGCTCACGACGTCGTCGGGGACGCCGAAGTGATGGACGTATTCGGCCAAATTACGCATATCGGCGACGCCCTCGCGGCCTTCGTCGTAGTCGCCGGCGAACGCCTGAGCCGCATTTAGATAATAATCGAAGCGGCCGCTGTTCTTCGGGTCGAATAACACATTCATAATTTCGTCGGCTGCGGGTTCCGGTACGTCGCTCGCCGCAAGCTCGGCCTCGACGCCGTCCCGGCCGACTTTGTCGAGTTTGTCCATAGCCCGGATCGCGGCTAATTTGTGTTCGGCCGGGACGCCGGCGTAATCCATAAAGGCCGACAGTATTTTCCGGTGGTTCACGCTTATGCGGTAATTTTTGAAACCCAAAGCCGCGAGCGTTTCGTGCATGACGGCGACCATTTCGGCGTCGGCGAGTACGGACGCCGTCCCGACGCAGTCGACGTCGCATTGGACGAACTCGCGGAAGCGGCCTTTTTGCGGCCTCTCGGCGCGCCACACCGGCTGTATTTGGTAGCGCTTGAAAGGTTTAGGGAGGTCCTGGTTGGCGGCCATGACGCGCGCCAGCGGGTCGGTGAGGTCGTAGCGCAAGCCCAGGTCGGCTTCGCCGCGCTCGCCGGCGGC
>JAZGGY010000124.1:0-3371 GCA_036480675.1 bacterium
TCCCGGAGGTAATCGTCACGGCGTTGAGGGTGAGGCCGGTAACGGAGGCCGGGTAGAACGCCCACCGTACGCCGTCGTAGTGCAATATCTTTCCCTGCGCGCCGACGGCCCAAACGTCGTTGGGCCCCGAAGCGTCCACGTCCCGAAGGCTCACGCCGCCCGGCATCGGTCCTCGATACACCGTCCACGAAGAAACTCCCGCAATATCGTCTTCCGCGCACGCCAGCACCAGCGCAACGGCGAACGCGGCCGCAAGTAACGCATATCGTCTCATAGCTCAGCTACCCCCACGGCGGGCTACCTCTGCCAGCGCCCGCGCGGCGAAGTCGACCTGTTCCTCATCGTTATAATACCCGAAAGAAAAACGCACCGTCCCGGCGTCTATGGTACCCAACGTCGTATGGGCCAAGGGGGAACAGTGGAGCCCCGTGCGCACCATAACGCCGTATTCCGCGTCGAGCGCGTGCCCAACGAGGGCGGGGTCCATCCCCTCCACCCGCACCGAGCATACGCCCGTTTGCCGCGCGAAGTCGCGCGGGCCGTAGTACGTAACCTCCGGCATCTCGTCCACCGCGGCCACGAAACGCGCCGCCAGCTTCGACTTGTGGGCGCCTATGACCACCGGGGTAACCTCGGCTACGAACTCGCACGCGGCCTTCAGCCCCGCCAAGCCGATGGCGTTGTGCGACCCGGCTTCGTAAAAATCCGGGAGATTGTCCGGTTGAAACGTGAGCTCCGAATGGCTGCCGGTACCGCCCTGGTAGAGCGGCCGGGGCTTCACGTTCGGGCCCACGCACAACCCGCCCGTGCCGAGGGGCCCCATCAAACCCTTATGGCCCGGAAAAGCGAGAAAGTCGACGTTCATCTCCTCCACGTCGACAGGGATGGCTCCCACGCTCTGGGCCGCGTCGACCAGCAAAGGAACGCCCCGTTCCCGGCAAACCGCGCCCGCCGCGGCGACGTCGTTTACCGCGCCGCACACGTTTGACGCGTGGACCACCGCGACCAGCCGGGTCCGCGACGTAATCGCCCGGGAGAGGTCGTCGGGGTCCAACAATCCCTCGGCCGAGCACTGTACGTACGTAACGTCAACGCCGCGCTCCCGTTTGAGATGATTCAACGGCCGCGCCACGGAGTTATGCTCCATCGACGTGGTCACGACGTGGTCGCCCTCGTCCAGCCAGCCCCACAGCGCTATATTCAGGGCTTCGGTACAATTCAACGTGAATACTATGCGCCGTGATTCGGCGACGCCGAACAGACGGGCCGCGGCTTCGCGGGTATCGAAGATCAACCGGGACGCCTCCACCGCGCGGCGGTAACCGCCCCGGCCGGCGCTCGCGCCGATATCCTCCTGGTACGACGCCATGGCCTCCAGTACCGCCGGCGGCTTGGGCCACGACGTCGCGGCATTGTCCATGTAGATGTCGGGCATTTTTTACGGTAGCGCGCCTTTGCGCGCCAACGAACTCTTTGCTAAATAAAGCGAATTCTACCATATTCCGCTTCTGCGGTCAACCCGACGGCCTTTACGCCGCATAGTTTCAACTTGTGGGAACGACCTGTTTGTGCTATTTATTAGTAATCGTTACCCTCGACGCGTTTCGCCCCGATGACAGAGGTCGAAAAAATCCCCGTCCGTACCCACGTCGTCGGGTACGGCGATAGTATAGTCGAAGTCGTCGACAAATACACGGCGCCGGTCCGCAAGGCCGGCGACACCATCCTCGTGACGTCGAAAATCGTGTCGCTGTGCCAGGGGCGGACGGTCCCGTTCGACGACCTGCGGGTGGGTTTCTGGGCCCGGGTGCTGTGGCGTTTCGTATCGAAGCCGCCGTACGGCTTCGGCGCCGTGGGGATACCGGAGAAGATGCAAGCCGCAATAGATTTAGTGGGCCTGCCGCGGGTGCTGTGGGCCGCGTTTCTATCGGCGATAACGAAGTTGTTGGGGCGGCGGGGCGTCTTCTACGAGATCACGGGCCACGGCGTCGCCGAGATAGACGGCACCCGCAAACAGAGCTTCGAGCCCCTCATCAGGCTCATCGTCTACGGCCCGGCGGAGGGCGACGCCCTGGCGGAAGCGATCAAAGCCCGAACCGGCTGCGAGACGGCCATCATAGACGCGGGCGACTACGGCGCTTGCGATTGCCTGGGACACTCGGCGGGCGTCGAGCCGAAGTGGGTGGAGGGGAATTGCACCGACAACCCGCTGGGCCAACAGCTCGAGCAGACGCCCGTGGGCTTGATGCGCGTAACAGGATAAAGATGCCGGCCAAGGCCGAGGAATATATCCGCCTTATCGAGAACGTGATCCGACGGGTTTCGGGTCTCGAGCCCGACGAATGCTACGACGACGAACAGCACTTTTGGCGCTTCGCCAAAGGCTCGGTCGAAATTTACGTGTCGTTGTTGGAAATCGGCGGCGAATACTACGTAAACGTCGCCGCGCCCATTATGGCCGTGCCCGAATCGCGGCGAGAAGAGTTCTTCCTGCGCCTTCTCGAAGAGAACGCGCTGCGCATCGCGGTGAAATTTTCGATCCGGGACGCCGTCGTCTGGCTCGAGATCAACCGCGAAATGAGGGGCCTGGGTTTCGACGAAGCGATGAGGTCGCTGGTGCGCGTGGCGGAAGTGGCGGACGAATTGGACGAGGTATTGGTCAACGAGTACGGAGACCGGTGGGACGGCTAAGGCCATGGACGCATACGAAACTATTTTGACGCGGCGATCCATCAGGCGTTTCGAGCGCCAACCGGTAACCCGCGACCAACTCGAGAAGTTGTTGGAGGCGGCGCGGTGGGCTCCCTCGGCCGGCAACCTGCAGCCGTGGGTGTTCGTCATCGTAACGGCGGCCGACGTCAGGGCCGCTCTCGCCGCCGCGGCGTACGGCCAACGGTTCGTCGCCGAGGCGCCCGCGGTCATCGGCGTAGCCGCGGCCCCGCCCGAGGATTCGCCCTACGGCGAGCGGGGCCGGGAGCTCTACTGCCTCCAGGACACGGCGGCCGCGGTCCAGAACGTATTGCTCGCCGCCCACGCCATGGGCCTGGGGGCGTGTTGGGTCGGCGCCTTCGACGACGACGCCGTGGCCCGGGCGTTGGACCTCGGAAGCGGCGAACGGCCCGTGGCGCTGGTGCCGGTGGGCGTTCCCGCCCAAAAGGGGCATTCGAGCCGGCGGCCGCTGTCGGCGGTCGTGAGGTGGATGGAGTAACCGATGTCGGTCTACGGCCACGTCGCCATCGGCGCGGCGCTGGGCACGTTGGCGCCCGACCCGGCCGTGGCGCTGGCGCTGGGAGTGGCGGCGCACGTGCCCGCGGACCTGGTCTCGCACTACGACCTAAGCCGTAAGGTAGAACTTTTTATGGCGGCGGCGG
>JAZGGY010000125.1:0-4158 GCA_036480675.1 bacterium
GACCGGATTTCGAAAGAGGCGGGCGCAGTATACGGCGAAGATTACGTCTTCCTGGGTTACAAGGTCGGTGGGTCCGCCGTAATCCTTTCGATGGGTCAGGACTTCCACGTCAGCTTTCCGGCCGACTATTTCAACACGCCCATCGACGAAATCCCGCTGATGAAGAAAGTCAAGAATTACAACGACATCGGCCTCGTGATTACGATGTCGGGCTCGACGTACCCGGAGGCGTGGGTGGCGTACGCCCACGAGCGCTACGGCCAGAAGCTGGCCGCCGGCGTCACCGCGGTCATGGCCGCGGACTACTACCCCTACCTCCAGACCGGCCAGCTCGTCGGCCTCATCGGCGGCCTGAAGGGCGCCGCGGAATACGAGAAACTGATAAACCGGCCCGACGACGGCCTGAAGGGGATGGACGCGCAAACCATCGTCCACCTCTTCGTAGTCCTAATGATATTATTGGGCAACATCGCCTTTATCTTCGTCCAGCGGGCGAAGAAGCGCGAGGCGGCGTAAGGGCGGCCTTTCGCCCTCCCGCGCGGAGGATACGCTATGCACATATCGACCGATATTTGGATCTGGATCGCCGCGGCCCTGACGCTCTGTATCTACTCGTTCCTCTACAAGGATAACCCGTTTTATAAGTTCGCGGAGCACTTGCTGGTAGGCGTCTCGGCCGGGTACTTCTTCGTCATATACTTCTGGAACCTGGTCGTCCCCAACCTCCTGACGCCGCTCAGGAACGGTTTCGGGACGCTGTTTTCCGGCGGCGGCCTCACCGGGGACCTCGCGGCGCTGGTACCGGGGATTCTGGGCCTCCTCATCCTGACCCGACTCATCCCCAAAATAGGCTGGATGAGCCGGTGGGCCATCGGCTTCTACTTCGGCGCTTTCCAGGGGATAATCATTACCGGCTACATGCAGGCCAACATCCTCGCCCAGATATACGGCACGTTTATGAAAGGTAGCGACCCGGTGTTCTCCATCGCCCTCTTCGGCAGCTTCTTCAGCGACCCGGGGTGGGGCAAGATACTCCTGGCGATATCGGGGCCCCTTATGATCGTCGGCGTCATCTGCACGTTGACGTACTTCTTCTTCTCGACGGAGCACAAGGGGTTCGTGGGCGGCGTCGCCCGGGTCGGCATCGTCTTCCTGATGATCGGCTTCGGCGCATCCTTCGGCTACACCGTCATGGCGCGCGTGAGCCTACTCATCGGCCGGCTCACGTTCCTCATGCGCGACTGGCTGGGCATAATAAGTTGACGTGTCTTAATTAATAATGGAGCGTTACCGCACTTATTTTAGATGGGCCGGCGGCCTGGCGATTGCCTACGCCGGCCTTCTCCTTGCGAGCTGGTTCGTGATGGCGATAGGCCTCGGCCCCGGCGTCTACGAGGTCGCGGCGCCGACGGCCGGCAAGTTATTCGAGATATATGCGAGCCCGGCCGCGGCCTGGGCGGTCCAGCTCGAGGTCGTCGGCTGGTTCCTGCTTGCCGCGGCGCTCCCGGCCTTCGCGCTCTACCTCGCGCGGCGGACGCCGGGGCTGGCCTGGGGCGGCCTGGGCGTGGGCGCGCTGGCGCTGGTGGTGAGCCTGGTCGGCTACCTGTTGGAGGGGATGGCGTACCGCGTGGGCGCCGCCGGCGGCGAGACGTCGCTCCTGGCGCTGGTGCCGCCGGGGGACGTCGTCCTGCTCTTCAACATGATGGCGGAGGCGTTGGCGCTGCCGATGACGCTCGCGACGTACGCCTGGTTCCTGTTGTGGGCGCTGGCGTTCTTCCGCGCGGCCTCGCGGCCGGCCCGGGCGGCGTCGTTCGCCTTCCTGCTGACGTTTATATTCTTCCTGGCGTCGCTGGCCGGCTTCGCGCTGCACGCGCCGCTTTTGGCCAACGGCGGCATCTTCTTCCAGACGCTGACGCAGGCCGCGGCCTTCGCGCTGGGCGGCGGCGCGCTGATGGTGGGGGCCAAGCAGTAAATTAAACGTGGGAGGTACGATATGGGAAACTGTAAGATAGCCGGCGTCCTCGCGGCCGGCGTTTTGTTATGGGCTCCGGCTTTCGCCGCGGCTGAGTACCAACTCGAAGAGGTCGGCGTCTTCGGGCCGTACACCAGCGCGGACCACGTTTGTTGCTCGGCGGACGGCACGGCTTGGGCTTATTGGGTAAACGAAGACGGGGAACGATACACGGTTATCAATGGCGAAAAACGGGGGCCCTACGGTATACCACAACCCCCTTCATTAAGATCCTCAAATACGGTTTATTTTTCCGCCGGAGGCGAATCGTGGGCTTTTTGGGCCCTCACGTCGGAAGGCTTTTACTTAACCGTTAACAACAATACATACGGACCGTACGAAAACACCTCAGATATATACTTCTCCCAAGATGGTTCGGCCTGGGGCTTCACGGGATACAAAAATGGCGGGTTATACCTAACAATAAACGGTACGGAGGACGGCCCTTATAAAACCACGACCTCGTCGTATTTATCGTATTTCGTGGACGACCGAAAATGGGCTAAATGGTTGGAAAATGATGACGGTTGGTACGTCTTTATTAACGACGTAGCGTACGGACCTTATACTCAATCGCATACTCTACGAACGTCCTCGGACTACAAGCATTGGATAATGACCGGCAAGACACCAGAAGGGTATCACTTAATCGTAGACGGCGAAGAAATCGGCTTTTACGAGAAGTGCTCTATCCCGGCCATATCGGAAAACGGGGAATACTGGGGCGTAATCGTAACGGAAGAGGGTAAGGTCTATACGTTAATAAACGGCGCGAAAGCCGGACCTTTTTTAGGAGCCGGCGGTATAGGCTTTTCCCCGAAAAAAAACGCACCCTATTTCATTAAAAAAGGGGACGACGGTTATTATTTTACGTTGGACGGAGAAGAAGTGACCGGCCCTTACAGTTGCTACAACTACACCACCCCGGTCTTCTCCGCTAATGGCGAATCTTGGGCGTGCAAAGCGTACGATCTTGAAGAAAAAACAGTATATATTATTGTGAACGGGGAAGTTTTCGGTCCCTACGACGATTTCCCCTCCGACCCCTTCCTTTCGCCGGACGGTTCGAAATCTGCATTCCTCGTCCCGACTGAAAGCGGCCAATACATGGTAATTAACGGTGAAGAAAAAGGTCCGTACGCGAATTTGGCGGGGGTCGAACTATGGGAATATACGGCTACTATTTCGGAGGACGGCTCTGCGTGGGCAATAAGATATCACCGGCCGCGAGTTATTAACTCTACAACGACATCCGTAGGCCCGGATTACCTAGCGTTTTTTTCGCAATCACGGTTGTGGGGTCCTTACGATACCGATAACAGCTGTTTTAGAGTCTCGGAATCATTTAACTCGGTTTGGTGGTACTCCGAAATCGAACCCGAGGGTTGGATCGGATTCGTCGAGGGTTCTAAACTCGGCCCGTACGTATCGATCGCCGGTTACCCGCCGCACCCCGAACTCTTCAAAGGAGTCTACGCCCTAGAAGATTTCGGAGACGGTTATTATAAACTGTTTAAATACGTTGAATGACTCCATTTTCATACTTCGCCAACCCGCCGCCCCCTAGGGCGGCCTTTTTTTGTGGCCGCCTTGCCTGTCGCTCCCTGAGCCGTTATAATGTACGTAAATAAAGAGAGGTTTGAGCGTTGACGTACGAGAGCGACGAAGAAGGTTATTACCAATACCGCGAACGGCGCGGCAAGTGGCTCGGCTACGCGGCCGTCTTCGGCCTGGGCGTCGTAGTCGGCGCGCTGCTGTTCAGCCGCGGCTGCCTTTGCGCGCCCGAGGAGGAAAAACCCGAGGAAACCGCGGCTACCGCCGAGACCGCCGCGGCCGAGGTCCCGGAGGAAGTCCCGGCGACGCCCGAAACCGCGGCGACGGCCGAGGACGTTATCGTATTCGAGGAACCGGCCCGGGCGCCCGCGAGCCCTCCGCAACCCGCCCCGCCTCCCGCCAGAACGCCCGAGCCCGTTACGCCTCGAACGCCCGCCCGGGGCCTTACCACCGACCAGATAAATCAAACGATCACCAAGCGCCGCGCCGGCATCCAGAGCGAGTATAACTCCCTCCTCAAGAACAACCCCACGCTGGGCGGCGGCAAGGTCACGGTCCGCTTCACTATATCGAGCCGGGGCGACGTGACCTCC
>JAZGGY010000126.1:0-2040 GCA_036480675.1 bacterium
CGAAGCTATAAGGGTTCGGGTAGACGGCGAAGGGGCGGGAGAAGGGGGTTACGGCCTTACCGGGCGGCTCCGGCTCGAAGAGGTAGTCGCCCACGCCGGCTAAGTGCGCCAACATCGCCGCATAGTCGCGGACGAAGCGTACGCCGAGGGCCGGGTGGAGCTTGTCGAGGGTGTCTTCGGTCGTGTGGTAGAAAGGGTAACTCTGGTGGCCCCCCGGACCTAATGACCCTTCGATCGCGCCGATCGCGGCGTACCCGACCCACCAAAATGAGTACTGGTCGCTACCGCTCGTTCCCGCTTCGTAAATAAGGTCTTGGCCGTAAAACCCGCCGACCGTTTTTACGTAGTCGAATAACCAATCGTACCGATCGTACGCTATAACGTAATCGTCGCGGACCCCTCGTTCTTCGTCGTAGCAGACCATGTCGGCGTTGAGTACCGCGATTATCTTCTCGCCCTTTTGCGCACAATGTTCGGCGTACGCCCTGCTGCCTATCAACCCGGATTCCTCGGCGCCGAAGGCGATGTATCGTACCGTCCGCTTAAAAGACATATTGCGAAACGCCCTCGCCGCGGCCATGGCGCAAGCCGTGCCGGAGGCGTTATCGTCGGCGCCGGGGGCTTCGTACAAACGGCAACCTCGAGCGTTCGAGTCGAAATGCCCGCCTATAATAACGATCTCGTCGGCGGCCTCGCCACCGCGCCTTTCCCCAATAACGTTCTCGGCTTCAAAATCGATATTGTCGGTAATATCTACGAAGGAAGCTCCGCCGTCGTCGGTGCGGTATATCCGGTGCGACGATTCGACGGCGCCATTTTCCTCGTCGGCGAACGCCAAAGAAGTTAGCGGTAACGGAGGAGCGTTTCGGATTTTGCGCCACGTCCGGCCGCCGTCACTCGTCTTTAACAGATTATCTCCGGCAGCATAACCGCGCCGGGCGGCGGGAAACTCCACGATATCGATGTCGCCCTCGAAGCCCGTATTTACCTCGGCCCATTTCACTCCGTCCGTCGTGTGCCATAATCCGATATACCCGAGCGCGGCCCAGGCTGCCTTGGGCCCGGTAGCGGCGAGATCTGAGGCCGCCCATGGCAGAGACGTTTGCCGCCATGTCGTGCCCCCGTCGCCGGTGTAAAAGACGCCCCCCGGACCGGAAACCCACCCGCGCCGGGGATCGTAAAAAGACATCGCCCGGGGGTACAAGCCTTCGGTCGGTTTCTGCCCGGTCCATGTCCGGCCGCCGTCCTCCGTCTCTTTAAGAAAAGTACGGACGAACTTATTGTCTCTGTTAACGTTGCCGCCGACCCACCCCACGTCAGTGCTGGGGAAGTATAAACACGACGTCCGATATTCCTCTTCGGCCGATGTACCGAACCGCAAAACCTCCCACGTCGCGCCGCCGTTAAACGTTTTTGCTAAATTACCGTCGTACCCGGTTACGAACCCGATGTCGCCGTCCAGCCAATAAGAACGGGCAACCCGGTCTACGCCCCGAACGGGAACTTCCTGCCATGTAACGCCGTAATCCCGACTTCGCTGCGGAACCGTGTCGTTTAGGTCCACGATTATGTATCCTTTTTCCGGATAATAGAAAGTATCCAAACGCCCAAAACGAAAAGGAAACAGGGAAGCGCTGAGGTTCTGGCTGAGAAAGAAACCCCGAATATAATCCCGTGCTGCGTCGCAGCCGGGCGTACCGGTCGATCGCGTTTTGAAATCCTGCAGTTGCTTAATATACCCGGCGTATTCCGCCGCGCTGATGGTATTTATCGCCGCCTCGATACGCGGGTCCTTCTTCGTCGGCGGTTCCTCGCCGTCGTAGCGCCAGTCCACCGGCGTCACCGGCTCGAGCTCTATCAGCTCAATTCGATGTTCGACGGCGCGCAGGTCGCCCGGACCCAGGCCCCGCTCGAGGCCGACCAGTATTTCGTATTCCGAAAGGCGAACCGCCGTCCCCAGGCGCGCGAAATCCGCCGGCGCGACCTTCACCCAATCGGGCGCCCAGACGATATAGTAATCCTTGGCCTGGGCGTCGCGGT
>JAZGGY010000127.1:0-7643 GCA_036480675.1 bacterium
AAATTAAAAACGAAGGATGGGCAAGCAAAATCCCAAAATCGGCGCGGGCCCCGGGCCCCGCCGGCCCGTTTCGGCGCCGGTTACCAACAAATTATTGACAAAGAAGCTGTGGAATATTATGATTGGCCGCCATTTTGACGTGGCGCGTTTTTTTATAGGCTGCGCATGAAGTCGTTTTTACGTAGAATCGGCGGCCCCGGGCCGGCCATTATTTTTATATTGGCGTTGGCGTACCGGCTTGCGTACTTCCTCACCGTGCGCGACGACCCGCTCATGACGTACGTCGACGCCGTCCCGGACGCGTCGCTGTTCCACAATTGGGCCGTGGACATAATCAACGGCGTCGGCCCGAAGACCGCCTATTACATAGGTCCCGCGTACGCTTTCTTCCTGGCGCTGGTATACAAACTGTTCGGCGTTCACCTTTACGCCGTACTTTTGGTTCAGATCGTCTTGGGCGCGGCGACGGCGGCCTTGGTCTACGTCTTGGCGCGGCGCCTTTACGGCCCTTTGGCCGCGGCGATCGCGGGGAGCGTTTGGGTCTTTTACCTGCCGGCCGTTTTCTACGATACGCTGGTCTTGCCGGCGTCGCTTATGCTCTTTTTGGTCACGGCGTCGCTCTTGTTGTTAGCCGTGGCGCTCGACTTCGGCCGGCGGTGGTTTGTCGCGGCTGCCGCCGCGGGGTTGCTCTTCGGCGGGGCGGCGTTGGCGAGGCCGAATTTATTGTTGTTCGTACCGGCGTTGGCGTTGTGGCCGCTTCTGCGACGCGTTCCGGTCTGGCGGGTCGTGGCCGTTTTCGCGGTCCCGGTCGTTTTGATAGTGGGCGGCGTTACGGCCCGAAACAAAATAGTGGCTGACGAGTGGGTCGTGGTTTCGTCGCAGGGGGGCGTGAATTTCTTCATCGGCAACAACCGCGACGCGCCGGGGTCCTTTATGCCGCCGAGGGGGACGATAGGAAGGCCGGAAGCGCTGAACGAAGTCCAGACGCGGGCGCTGGCGGAGGCGGCGCTCGGGCGGCCGGTGACCACGGCCGAGGCGTCCCGGTGGTGGCTCAAACGCGGCTTGAGGTATCTGGCGCGGAACGCAGGCGACGCGGCGTTGCTCTACGGCCGCAAGATTTCGCTTTTAACCAATAGCTACGAGGTAACGTTGAACGCGGACTTCGGCTTTCGGCGCAACTTTTCTTTTTTGCATCGCGTTCCAATACCGTACTTCGGCCTGTTGTTCGCGTTCGGCACCGTGGGCCTGGCGTTGGGTTGGCAGGGCGAGCCGCTCGGAAAGCGGGCGCTGGCGATATTCTTTCTGTCGACGGCGTTGTCGGTGGTGCTCTTCTTCGTCGTCGACTGGTACCGCCTACCGCTTGCGCCGGTTCTGGCGGTCGCCGCGGGAAGCGGCGTCGCGCGTATCTGGGAGGACGGCCGGCATCGCCGCTGGAAAGCCGCGGCCTTAGCGACGGCGGCCGCGGCCCTTCTGCTCGCTTTCTCCTGGGTCCCGGGCGTGGGTTGCGACCGCGACGCCATCGCGACGCAGTCGTACTTCAATTACGGCACCTACTACCTCGTCCAGGGCGATATGGACGAAGCGGCGGCGCATTTCCGGGAAGCCCTTAAATACAAAGACGACAACGCGTACGCCCTCGGTTACCTCGGCTTGGTTTACGAACGTCAGGCGCGAGACGACCTCGCCCAGTACTATTATCTCAAATCGCTCGAGATCGACCCGCTGGACGCCGAGACGAATTATTTCCTGGCCGCCAGCCTGGCGCGGCGCGGCAAGTCTCACCTCGCCGTCCCCTTGCTCGAGACGGCCGTCGGGAGTTTCCCCGGGTACGCCGACGCCTGGCGCATGCTCGGCGAGTGTCACATCAGGCAGAGGAACTACGTCGCCGCCGCCGAGGCTTTCCGGCGCTTGGTAAATCTTACGCCGCGCGACGGCAAGGCGTTCGCCCGTTACGCCGCGGTTTCGATGGAGGCCGGGAATTTCGACGAAGGGTTGGCGGCGGCCCGCCGCGCAATAGAGGTCGACCCGGACGTAGCAGGCGCCCACCTGTTGCTCGGCAGGTACTACCGCGGCCGGGGCGATGTCGCGGCCGCCGTCCGCGAGTTGGAGGCCGAGCGCCGGGTCGCTCCCCGTTCGCCCAAAGTATACGCTTATCTGGCCGAGTGTTATTCCGCCCTTGGAGAAACGGCCGCGGCAGAGGCCGCCTATCGCCGCTACGTCGCGCTCGGCGGCGACGCGGAGGAAAACCGGGACGCGCAAAAAGACGAGGATTTGAAAACCCTTACGGATTGAGTTATAATCTGCGTAAGCTATGGTTGAAGACAAGGCCGTAACGGAGAGAGAGGCGCGCCAGGCCGCCCCATCGGGCGCCGCGGCCGTCCTCGTAGTCGACGACCACCGCGCCGCGGCGGAGGGGCTGGCCGAGCTTCTGCGCGCGGAGGGTTACGAGACGTACGTGGCCTTCGACGTCGACGCCGGCCTGAAGATACTGGAAAGCGAAACCGTCGACGTCGTCATCGCCGACATGGTCATCCCGGGGATGGACGGTCTGGATTTTTTGATGATGGCCCACGATAAGTGGCCCGCGGTCCCTTTCGTCATCCTCACCGGTTACGGGACCATCGAGACCGCGGTGGAGGCCACGCGGCGCGGCGCGTACGAGTACCTGACGAAGCCCATCGACCCCGAGCGTCTCGGCCGCGTCGTCGAAAAAGCCCTCGAGAGGCGCAAGCTCGAGCTCGAGAACCTCGAGCTCAAAACTCGCTTGTACGAAAAATATTCGTTCGACCGCATCATAGGTCGTTCGAAGCCGATGCAGGAGATATACGACCTCATTACGCGCATAGCACCCACCAACGCCACGGTCTTGATTTACGGCGAGAGCGGTACCGGCAAGGAACTTATCGCCGACTCCATACATTACAACAGCCGTCGCCGCGACGGGCCGCTCGTGAAGCTCAACTGCGCCGCGCTGGCGGAGGGCGTCCTGGAGTCGGAGCTCTTCGGTCACGAGAGAGGTGCGTTTACGGGCGCCGTGCGGCGGCACCTCGGGAGGTTCGAGTCCGCCGACGGGGGGACGCTGCTCCTGGACGAGGTGTCGCAGATCCCGCCGGCGACGCAGGTCAAACTGCTTCGCGTCCTGGAGGACGGCGTCTTCCAGCGCGTGGGCGGCGCCGAGAGCTTGCGCGCCGACGTCCGCCTTATAACGGCGACCAACGTCCGGCTCGAGGAAGACGTGCGCGAAGGCCGCTTCCGCGAGGACTTGTACTACCGCCTGAAGGTGGTAACCGTCGACGTCCCGCCGCTCCGCGACCGCGCCGAAGATATACCGCTCCTGGTGAACGCGTTCATACGCGAGTTTAACGAGAAAAACCACCTCGACATCGAGGGCGTGGACGACGATGTCGTTTGGCTCTTCCGGGCGTATAATTGGCCCGGCAACGTCCGCGAGCTGCGGAACGTGGTCGAGAGCATGGCGGTGATGGCGCACTCGAGCCGCCTGACGCGCGACGACATCCCGCCCAACGTGCGGCGCTCGGTGGAGGAGGCCAAGGCCGACGGCATCCGCGTGGGTATGAAGTTGGCCGACGCCGAGCGTTATATGATCGAAAATACGCTAATGGAGCTGGGCGGCAACCGCACCAAGGCCGCCAAGGTTTTGGGCATAGGTTTGCGCACGTTGCAGCGCAAACTCAAATCGTACGGGGTTAACTAATCGTGACGCCTGCGACCGTATTTGACGGGAAGAGTCTGGCCGCGACGATAAAAGAGAAGGTGCGCGCCGCCGTGGCCGAAGCGGCCGCGCCGCCCACGTTGGCTGTGGTGCTCGCCCGGGGCGAGGACGGCGCCGCGGCGTATACCCGGTCCCTGGCCCGCGCGGGCGAGAGGATCGGCATCGGCGTCGTCGTACACGAGCTGGCGCCGGACCCGGCGGAAGCCGCGAGCGCGATCGCGGCGGCCTGCGACGACGCGGCGGTACACGGCATAATACTCCAAAAGCCCTTTGCGGGTAGAGAAGTGGACGCCGAGCTGGCCGACGGGATACCGGTCGCCAAGGACGTCGACGGCCAAACCAGCGCGTCGCTGGGCCTTCTGTGGGCGGGAAGGCCGGCGTTCGTTCCGTCGACCGCGGCCGCGGCGTTGTACATTCTGGACTCGCACGGCGTCGAGCTCGTGGGCGCGGAGGCGACGGTGGTGGGGAGGTCGCCGGTGGTGGGTAAGCCGGTCGCGGGGTTGCTGGTCGCGCGCCACGCTACGGTTACGATATGCCACACCCGGACCCGCGACCTGGCCGCGGCGTGCCGGCGCGCGGACGTGCTGGTAGTGGCCGCCGGGGCGGCCGGCGTCGTCACGGGGGATATGGTAAAGCCGGGAGCCGCGGTGATAGATTGCGGCTACAATTTCCTGGAGGACGGCACCGTCGTGGGCGACGTCGCTTTCGACGAGGTTGCGCAGGTGGCGTCGCTGGTCACGCCTCCCAAGGGCGGCGTGGGGCCGGTGACGACGGCGCTGCTACTGGCCAACGTAGCCCGGGCCGCGGGGGTGGAGATATCGTTATGAACGACGAACGCGAGCTGCCCCTTTTCGAGGCGCCCGTCGGCCCCGCCGTCTACACCGTAAGCGAGATTACGGAGGAGGTGCGGGCGACGCTGGAGGGCGCGTTCGACGCCGAGCTCGCGGTTCAAGGCGAGATATCGAACTTCAAACACCACGCCGCGCGGCACATGTACTTCTCGCTCAAGGACGACGCCGCGGTGCTGCGGTGCGTCTTCTTCCACCCGGCGAACGCGAGGTTGCGGTTTACGCCCGAGAACGGCCTGGAGGTGGTCGCCCGCGGCCGGCTCGGCGTCTACCCGCCGCAGGGCTCGTACCAGCTCTACGTCTCGTCGCTCGCGCCGCGCGGCGAGGGCGAGCTTATGGCCGCGCTGGAGCGGCTCAAGAAGAAGCTCGCCGCGGAGGGTTTGTTCGACGAGGAGCGGAAGAGGCCGCTGCCGCGCTTCCCGCGCCGGGTGGGCGTGGTCACGTCGCCCTCGGGGGCGGCGTTCCGCGATATCAAGCACGTCCTGTCGCGGCGCTGGCCGGGTATCACCATAATACTGCGGCCGGCGAAGGTCCAGGGCAAGGGCGCCGCGGCCGACGTCGCCCGGGCCATCGCGGACTTCGACGAGGCCGGCGTCGCCGACGTCCTTATCGTGGGGCGGGGCGGCGGCTCGATCGAGGACCTGTGGGCCTTCAACGAGGAGGTCGCGGTCCGCGCCATAGCCGCGTCGCGAACGCCGACGATATCGGCGGTGGGACACGAGGTGGACTGGACGCTGGCGGACTTCGCCGCGGACGTCCGCGCGCCCACCCCTTCGGCGGCGGCCGAGCTGGCGGTGCGGGTGAAGGAGGACGTCCGGGCCGAGGTGACGGAGATGCGGCTCGAGGCGTTAGGCGCCGCTCGCGATTACGTCGCCGGCGCGCGCGAGGGTTTGGCGGCGGCCAAGACGTCGTACGGCTTCCGCGCCGTTCCGGGGCGGCTGGACGAGAGGCGCCAGCGCGTCGACGAGGCGGCGGGCCGGGCGTCGCGGGCCGTGGGCCACGCCGTCGCTTCCTTCCGCGGCGGGTACGTGGAGGTGTCCGGCGCCTTTCGCGCGCTCTCGCCGGCGGCCACGCTGGAGCGCGGTTACAACGTCGCCAGCCGCGACGGCAGGACGGTCAAGCGCGCCGCTCAGGCCGGTGCCGGCGAGAGGCTAACGTTAAACTTCGCCGACGGCCGCCGGGCCGTGGACGTAATTGACGGGGAGGCCGAAGAAGTTGCCCAAAAAAGATAAGCAGACGTTCGAGGAGGACCTCGCGCGCTTGTCGGAGATAGTCACGGCGCTCGAGGAGGGCCCCGAAACGCTCGACGAGATGCTCGCGCTCTACGAGGAGGGCGTGGCGATAACCAAGCGCCTGGAAGAGGTGCTGGACCGGGCCGAGACCAGGATAAAGAAGCTGTCGCGCGACGTGGAAGGCGAGCCGGAGCTCGAGGACGTCGACGACGGCGACTGAGGCGTTGACGAGAGAAGAAATAATAGAGGGTATCGACGAACGGGCGCGCCGGGTACGCGAGTACCTCGCCGCGGACGACTTCTTGTCGGCGGTGGCGCCGGCGCACCTGCGGGAGGCTGCGGCGGCGTACCTGAAGCGGGGCGGCAAGGGCCTTCGGCCCGCGGCGGTATTGTTCTGCTGCGGCGCGGCGGGAGGCGAGGAGGATTGGGCGCTGGCCGCGGCGGCCGCGGCCGAGGTAACGCACAACTGGACCCTTATCCACGACGACATCATCGACCGCGACGAGCTGCGCCGCGGCGGCCCGACGGTCCACAACGAGCTAGCCGCGCTAGGGGTTGCGGAGCTCGGCCTGGAGGGCGAGGAAGCGCGGCACTATGGCCTGGCGGTGGCCGTGTTGGCGGGGGATATGGGGCCGTGTTGGGCGGCGCATCTGCTATCGCGCCTTCCCGAGAACGGCGTGACGACGGCCGAGACGGCCTGGTGCCTCGCTACCGAGCTTGCCGCGGCCACGGTCCCGGCGATCTTGGCGGGCGAGGCCGAGGACGTGCAGCTGAGCCGGGCGCCGCTAACGCAAGTAACGGTCGAGGCCGTGGAGGATATGCTCGCCAAGAAGACCGGCGCGCTGTACGAGTGGTGCGCCCGGGCGGGGGCGACGGTGGGCGGCGCGGCGCCGGACGTTGTCGACAAGTTGGGGGCCTTCGGCCGGGCGTGCGGGACCGCGTTCCAGCACGTCGACGACACGTTGCCCTATTTCGCCGACGAAAATAAAACCGGCAAGGCCGCCGCTTCCGATTTGCTGGAGGGCAAGCGAACCGCGGTCGTGCTGGGCGCGTACCTGGAGGCCGACGCCGGCGAAAGGGAATATATCGCGGCGACGCTGGGGCGCGACGACGCCACGGACGAGGAAGTCGACATTTTGAAGAAAAAGCTGGCCGCGCTGGGCGGCGTTTCGTACGCCCGCGAAAGGGCGCGCCGGCATCACGAAAGGGCGTTGCAGGAGCTCGACAACCTCCCGGCGGGTAACTACCGCGACATGCTCGCCGCGTGGGCCGAGTTTCTTCTCGCACGAACGTACTGACGCCGGCCGCGGCCACGCCGGCCGGCAACCGTCGTAAGGAATAGGTAATGGCTGAGATCCTTAACCGTATAAATTCGCCCGCAGACCTCAATGACTTGACCGAAGACGAGCTCAGGCAGCTCGCGGACGAGTTGCGGATTTTCATTATCGAGAACGTCTCGCGGACCGGCGGCCACCTCGCGCCCAGCCTGGGCGTCGTCGAGTTGACGGTCGCGCTCCACTATGTCTTCGACGCGCCGCGGGACAAAATAATATGGGACGTGGGGCACCAGGCGTACGGCCACAAGATCCTGACGGGTCGCCGCGACCGTTTCGACACCCTCCGCCAGGTCGGCGGCATTTCCGGTTTCCCCAAGCGTTCGGAGTGCGAGTACGACGCGTACGGCGTGGGGCACGCGTCGACGTCGATATCGGCGGCGCTGGGGATGGCCGTCGCCCGCGACCGCAACGGCGACGACTTCCGCGTCGTGGCGGTAATAGGGGACGGCGCGCTCTCGGGCGGCTGCGCGTTGGAGGGCCTCAACGTCGCGGG
>JAZGGY010000128.1:0-5208 GCA_036480675.1 bacterium
TTATTCATTAGATAAAACCTACTTAAACAACGCCTTCACGCGGCCCAGCGACGCGGGCGCGACGGCCACGGACGACGACCGGAAGTATTGGACGCGGCGGTTCCCTTTATCTACGACGTAGACGTACGAGCCGTCCGACGTCACGCCCAAGCCGCGAGGGTCGTTGAACTGCCCCTGGCCGGCCCCCCTCGAGCCCCACTTCCCGAGGAAACTGCCTGAGCCGTTAAAATACTGGATCCGTTCGTTGCGGGTATCGACGACGAAGACGTACCCGCTGGTACGGGCGACGTCAAGAGCGTGGGGTCGGTCGAATTGGCCATTGCCGGTGCCGCCCCCGCCCCAGGTACCTAGAAAACTACCCGACGGATTGAAGTATTGAACGCGGTTGTTGTCCGCGTCGGCGACGTAAACGCGGCCGGTCGAATTGACGGCGAGTTCGCGCGGCTTATTGAATTGGCCGTTGCCGGTGCCGCCCCCGCCCCACGCACCCAGAAAACTGCCGCTCGCCGTGAAATACTGGAGGCGGTGGTTGTCGGTATCGCACACGTAAATGTTACGGTTGGGGGCGACGGCTACACCGCGAGGCTGTTTAAATTGGCCGTTACCTGCCCCCTCCGTGCCCCATTTGCCGAGAAAACTCCCCGTCTGGGTGAAGTACTGGATCCGGTGATTTCGACGGTCAGCTACGTAAACGCGGCCGCCGGGAGCGACCGCGACGCCCGTCGGTTCGCGGAACTGGCCGTTGCCGGCCCCTTCCGAGCCCCATTTCCCGACGTACGCCCCCGCGGGGGTGAAGTATTGGATCCGGTGGTTACGGGAGTCGGCTACGTAGAGGTAACCGTTGGCGGTAGATATTTCGGCGCGCATCGGGTCTTGGAATTGGCCGTTTCCCGAGCCGCGCGAACCCCATTGGCCTACGTACGAGTAAGCGGCAAAAGCCGCGCCTCCGGCCGTCACCACGAGAGCTGTTAATACGATAAACTTACTAAACTTCATTTAGGCCTCCTTAATCAAGCGGGCCGGGCCCGCTCCGCAAGCTAATCTAATGAAATTATAGCGGACAGGCGGGCTTGGGTCAAAAAAATGGGCCGCCCCCGGCGGGCGGCCCGCTTATTCCTTAGATAAAACCTACTTAAACAAAGCCTACACGCGGCCCAGCGACGCGGGCTCGACGGCGTACTCGCCGGCGTCGACGACGAGGACGTTGTCCACGTTCCAGGCGTAAATGGCTACGTGCCGCGGGTGGGGGTTCCGGACCCAAACCTCAAAGCGGACCTTCACCAGGCCGCCGCGCGTCGCGACGGCCGTACCCTCGAAGCCGCGCCACGTGGACGTCAACATCATCCCGTGGGACGCGAAAACCTGCTCCGGGTACGCCGCGTAGATCAAGCTGAACGTCGCCCGGTTCGGCGCCTCGTAGCCGCCGTGGCCGTACTTGTAGTCGAAGCGAAACGCCAACTCGGCCTCGGCCGGCACGCCGAAGGAGTACGTATCCATCTTCGCCCACCGCTCGGCGCCGGCGGAGCTGGACGCCCACCCCAGCGCGTACGTCAACCACGGCCCGCCGGCCTCGGCGTCCCAACCGGCCCCCTCGCCGCTCTTGCTCGACGTCCACCGGGGAGGCGGGACGCCTTGCTCAAAATTTTCGTCGACGTAGACCGTGGCATCCGCGAAACCGGCCGCCGCCAACACCGCTACTACTATGAACCATAACTTCACGTTACTCACCCCCGTTACGCGATATCTCGCGCGAAGGCCGTCGCCGCCTTGCCGACGGCCGAAAGGCATACGCCAAAAAAAACGCCAGGTCGGCCGTTTGGCCTACCTGGGCACCGTTCGCTTCCGCGCGGCTCTTGCCGCGACGTACCGACGTTACGCCCGATTCCGTTTCCCCCAACATATCTTAGCCACCTTGACAAGCCAATATAAAATAACTTGCTAAAGATAGTCAAGTAAAAAGTAACGCTTTTGCTAAACGGCGTCGCGCCGCGCCGGCCTTCCCCCTCGGGCGTAAACAGGGCCCTCGCGGGCCGATATAGAAGACGAGGGGCGGCCGACGGGCGAAGCCGCCGGTTAACCGCCCCTTGTCGAGGACGTCTAGCCGGCCCCCCCCAATACAAACTTAAGGACGTCGGTTGGTAACAACCGACGCCACGTCCCTACCTAAATAGCGCCTTCACGCGGCCGAGCGATTCGGGAACGACCGCCGTAGTAACCTCGTCGAAGTATTGGACGCGGCAGCCGTAGTAATCGGTGGCGTACGCGCGCACACCCGAGGGCGAAACGGCCACGTCATGGAGGAGGCTGAATTGGCCGATACCTTCGCCGGACCCGCCGAATATGCCGAGCCAGGAGCCGGTAGCGCTGAAGTAATCGACGCAGTCGTTGTACGTATTGGCGACGAACACTATCCCCGACCTCGAGACGTCGAGGCCTGTCGGGTCGTCGAATTCGCCGGGCTTCTCGCCCCATTTACCCCACATGCCCAGGAACGAGCCGGACGGCGTGAAGTACTGGACGCGGCTGTTGCCGTTGTCGACTACGTAGACGGTACCGTTCAAGGCGACGGCGGTACCGTGCGGGTTATAAAATTGGCCGGGGCCCGAACCTTCGGAACCCCACGAACCGAGCAACGAGCCTGTGGGGGTGTAGTACGATACGCCGGGGCGCCAGAACTCGACCACGTAAACGTGGCCGTTGGGCGCGATGGCCACGTCGATCGGAGATATGAGACCGCCCCACGAACCGACGAACGAGCCGGTCGAGGTGTAGTAACGAACGACGCCGGCCTCCGAATCGGTTATGTAGACGACGCCGCGCCGCGAGACTTCGATGCCCCCGCCTCCGGGGTTATTCCATTGGCCGAGGAACGAGCCGGCGGAGGTGAAGCACTGGACCCTGTCCGTACTCGAGTCGATTACGTAGACGTTGCCGTTAGGCGCGGTAGTCAAGCCATAGGGGCCGATGAACTCCCCGGGCCCGGACCCGAACGAACCCCACGTGCCGGCGTACTGGTACGTGGGTGCCGCAACCGAGGCCGCGGCCGCCGCGAGCGCCGCCGCCGTCAAAATAACTAAAACCCTCTTCATCGTTCTACCTCCTCTTCGATCTATGGACGTTCTCTTTTTATTGCGCCGTTGAGGCGATTGTGAATAAAAAAGGCCGGGCCGGCACGAGGCCGAACCCGGGCAGTATTCTCTTATGAGCGACCGGACCGCCGGCCGCGTTCGTAACGTACTCCCGTTTTCTCCGATCCGGGCATAACCCTAACCCCCTTAGGAAATCGCCCGGTAAAACTTATTAACGTACCCTATGCGAATATTATGACACCGGCCCGTACCCAAGTCAAGTAAAAACTATCCTAATCATTACATATTTAGTAAGATTGACATATGTTTATTTTAGGAAAAAGGGGCCTCGGGGGCCCCTGCCGAAGTGGGGGCGTACAACTGTACGCCCCTACCGGAACAGCGTCCTAACCTTCCCGAGGGAGGCCGGCGGCGAGGCGCCCCGAAGGCGGCGCTTACGACAAGGGGCTTAAGCCCCTTGCCCACACGGGGCGACTAGCCAGTCGCCCCTACGAAACCACAACCGGGCCTACCTGACAACCGGCGCCTACTTTTTCTATACCCGTCGCCCCTACCTAAACAGCGCCTTCACGCGGCCGAGGGAGGTGGGCGCAACGGCGGGCCTTCTCGCTTTACGCGCCGATCTCAACATCCTGATAATTGGCTCAACCATATCAGTAAACCGCAAATTAATCCCACCGCGCCGCTGGTTCCGCCGAGGACGACGGTCCATTTTACCGCGCGCCAACCGGGGTATTCGTAGAGCAACTCGCCCCGGGCGGCGGCCCCGGCGCTCGCGAAGACGCCGTAAACGAGAAGTCCTATTAATACGACGCCCCCCAACGTACCGCCGAAGAGGATTGTTATGAAGATGACTTGCCCGAACCCTTCGGCGGCGCCGAGTCGCCCGAATATCGCCGCCACCGCGGCCCAACCTACGACCACATAGTAGAAGGCGAGCGTCGTCGCCGCCACGGCGAGCCAAAGCTCGAGGGCGCGAAAGAGATGGTGCCGGACGAAGGTATTAACGAAAGCCGCGGGGATCGCGACGGGTAGCGCAACCAGGAAATACGAGCCGGCGGCTACTGACCGCGCGGCCTTATTCGATTCGACGACGTCGCGAGGCGAAGACATAGTAAACGTTGCCGCTAAGGCGAGTGTGATACCCGCGGCCGCGGCCGCTAGACGCGCACCCCCATCGTGACGCACGCCTCCGGGCAGACGTCGGCGCACAGGCCGCAGCCGTAGCACTTCTCGCTTGCGACGGCCAGCTTGCCGTCGGCTATCTCGCGGGCGCCGAAGTAGCACACGCCGACGCAGGTCCCGCAGGCCGCGCACGCGTCCATATCGGTGCGGGCGGCGAACATCCCCCTGTCGCACGCCGACGTCTCCGCGTCCGACCGGAAGTAGTAGCAGCAGTCGTCGCAGCAGAAGCAGATCCCCTGGACGCGGGTTTTGTCTTCCTCGTACCGGAACGGCCGGACGACGAGGCGCTTGTCCCCCGCCTCCTTCATTATCCCGGCGACGAAGTCGGCGTCTACCTCGCGGAACTCGGAGCCGGTCCCGGCCATCTGCGTGTCGAAGAAGAGGCATACGTCGGCGCGGGAGCGTTGGCAGCCGGGCCCACCTTCGCGGCAGCCGCAGTTGGAGACCCAGAACTTGTCGAACCCGGCGACCAGCTCCTCCGCCTCCTCGCGCGTCGCGACGTAGTGGAAATGCAGCTCTTCGTCTTTCATAGTGTAACCTCCGGCGCTAAATATGCGAAAAAGGCGCGCCGGCGTCAAGGGGGAAAACCTCCCGCGGCGTCGCTACGTTACGTACGGAAATACGAAACCGCATAATTAAACGCGCCGACGGCCTACGGTAGCATTTGGATGGCGAACGCGAAGGCAAAGGGTAGCAGTACGGAAGATAACAAAATGATTATAAAAAACGCGGTGGCGTCGAATTTCTTCTCGGTGACGTCGTCCGGCGCAAGCCGCCGCCTCGCTACTAACGCGAGGTAAAAAAGCGGCAACCACGCGAAAACGGTCGCGGCAAGGCCAACGTCGTAGCGTTGGGAAAAACACGCCACTATCAGCGCCGCCGGTAACGCGGCAAGCGCCCCCCAGCGGACGGGCCGCCACGCCGGCGCGAGTTC
>JAZGGY010000129.1:0-3980 GCA_036480675.1 bacterium
CGCGGGCCCATTTCCATCCAATTTTAATTATACTAGAAAGCGGCTTCGATTTCCAGTTTTAATTCGCGTCCCCGATTTTCCTCGAAATCGCCCGACGTCTTTAAATCGTAGCTCGGGTCCCACCATATCTCGGCGTACGTCAGGTCTATTTTTACGCTCTCGTTAGGCGCGTGCGATAGATGGGGAATGAAGGCGGCGCTTAGTATGGTGTCTTCCCGGACCGTGGTGAGGGGGCTGTCTAAGACGCGGCGGCTCGGGTTGATGTAACGGGCGCCCATACCGACGAACGTGTTTTCCGTGAGGAAAAACTGCGGTTCGGCGAAGAGGAGTACGTAGTCGTTCGTGTCTATGCCGTCGCCGAAGGTGCTGTGATAGTTGGACCGCCACGCCTCGTAAAGGGCGGCCCCCCGCAGCCACAGCCGCGGCGGGATTATGCGTACGCCGAAGTCGGGGTAGAATTGAATAAGCCGGCCGCCGGTCGGGTTTTCCACGCCGCTCTCGTCCGCGAAGACGTGGTACGCCGCGACGGCGTACAGGTCCCACGTCGAGAACTTCCACGACGCTTCGACGCCGGCGTGGACGGTGTCGCCCAACGTTCCCAGTTCGCCTCGGGGCTCGCGGGCCAACGTATTCTCCCGCCAATACAGGTGGCGCCAGAACTTTGGAATGGCCGCCGCGTAGTGCGTGTCCCACAGCGATTTCAGGTCGTACGTTCTCCCCTCCGTCGCCAGGAAAAGGCCGAAGTTACGCACGTAACCGCTGGCGGCGACGATCGCCTGGTGCTCGAGCCCGGCGCCCACGTCCAGCGACGCCGCGACCGGCCCGAATTCGCGGGCGGCGCGCACGCCGAACGGGTCCAGGTACGCTACGAACGAGACCGGGTCGATGCGATTTATGAGCTGGTTGTAGTAGCCGCCGTGGCCGTAGCGGACGTCGAAGCCGCCCAGCGTTACGTCGGTCCCCCGCCACAGGTCGCTAAACTCGACGTTGACCTGCTCCAACGACGCGTACACGTACTTGCTGTCGGCGTGTTCGATCAGGTAGTATTCCCCCTCCGCCGGCTCGAGGAGGCCGTAGCGGTAATATATCGATTGCTTGCGGTCGTCGAACGTGAACTCGAGATTCGCGGCCAGGTTTTCGTCGAAGACGGCGCGGATGCCTAGGTCCGCTTCCAGACGAAAATTGTACGTCGGGTCGCCGTCCTTCACGATGTCGTCGGCCCGGCCTTCCTCTGCGGCGGGATCCGGAACAGCCGCCGGCCCGACGCCGCCTTCCGCGAAGTCGTCGATGACGGCCCCGTACAGGTGGCCGTAAACCTCGACCTCCGCGGCCCAACAGGCCGCCGCCAGGAACGTTAAAAACACGATTACCACCGAACGAGCACCCATAAGGCTTTACTCCTTTACGAATTTTCGCGAATGGAGCTTAATACTTTTCGGAAACTCTCCGTCGCCGCGTCGTCGTAGAGAACGAAGACGATCCGTTTGAGCCGGGGCGTCTCGCGGGCGGACAGATATTTTACGGTTTGCCCGACCATGGCCTCGGCGGCCTCGTCGTACGGCATTCGCCCCACGCCGGTGCCCAGAGCCGGGAAGGCGATCGACTTGAGGCCTATGGATTCTGCGTCCTCGAGCGCGGCCCTCGTCGCCCGGGCGATAGTTTCGGCGTCGGTCTTGCGGTCGTCTCCCATAACCGCGGCGTGAATGACGAACTTCGCCGGTAGCAGGCCGGCCCTGGTGCGGGCCGCCTCGCCTAGGCCGACGGGAGCCTTTTCGAGCGCCTCGCGCTGTACCGTGGGGCCGGCGCGTTTCGCGATGGCGGCCGCGACGCCGGCGCCCATCACGAGCGACGTGTTGGCCGCGTTCACGATGGCGTCGCTCCGCCAGCCGGTGATGTCCCCTTGCGCGAGTTCGACGACCGTGTCGCCGACAACTAGTTCATCGACCATATCCTTACCCCTGATTAGTCGCGCCGCCGCCGGCCGCGTTACTCAGAAACAAGCGATTACGAAGGCGTACGCTTTATCGTAAATCAAGTAAGCTCCCCAGTCGCGTTCGTCGAGGTCTATGCCGGAGGCCAGTTTGAAAGCGTAATTGGGGCCGAATTTGTATTCCAGCGATATCGGGACGCGGTTCTCGTGCCACCGCCACGTTTCGACTTCTTGGGAAGCGAGTCTGGTTTTCTTTACGTCCAAGGTCTCGCCCATGTATCCGGTTTCGAGGTAGAGCTCGCGCCACGTGCGCAGGCGCCAGAGTAGATGGTAAACGAGTTCCGTTTTATCGTAGAAGTAACTTTTGAACGGCTCGTCGTCGAAATCGAACCGCCGCGTTTGGTGGCGGCGCTGGAAGCCGACGCGGAGGCGGTGGCGCCCCGGCGGTTGGTAATACAGGCCGCCGCCGTGAGAGGCCAGCGTCAACCGGCCGTCGTAGTTCTCTTCCAACTGCGGCTCGACGGCGGGCGGGTCCGTAAGTCGCCGCGTCTCTTCCCACCAGTTGGCTTCGCCGCGGTAATACGCCTCCAGGTTCGCCGGCAGCGTCTTCCACGCCGTGAGGGAGCCGTACCGTTCGGCGTAGCGCCGCGTCCAGTCGGGCTGTTGGCCGTAGAAGTAGGTGTAGTTTTTCGTCGACGGCGTCCGCCAGAAACCCTCGCCCTCGGCCCTGAAACCCCAAGGGAACGACCAGGCCGCGGCGACCTCGTACCGCCGGGGGCTTTTCTCGAACATCTCCTCGTAGCCCTCGTCGTACGACGAGCGCCGGAAGGAGTAGTTGTTATCGAAGTCGATGGCGGTGTAGCCGACGTCGACGTAGCGGCCGCGGTCGTAGCGGAACTTGGTCGTGAAACCGGCGTCGGAGTAGCGCTTCCAGAACGTCGGCTCCGTCCGCAAGCCCAGCTTAAACCAGCGCCACAAGCCGAATTCCAGCTCGAATTCGTTGAGTTGGCGCTCTTCCCACAACGGCTCGAGCCCCTCGTAGCGGTTGTAGCGGTAGAGGAAGCGGAACCAGCTCGTGAAATCGGCGGCGACCTTGACCTCCTGGTCCAGGAACCATTGTCGCACGTTAAGGCTGCCCATCGCGAGGCGGACGCCGACGTCGTTGTCGGCCCAGATGCGGTCCCAGTCGCGGTCGTACGAGAGCTGCACCAAATCCATCGCGTATTCCTTGTCGAATTCCTCCTCGATAGGGTACGGCCCCGGCACGTACTGGCCCGCGGCGGGCCCGGCCCCGCAAGTTACCGCGAGTACCGCCGTTGCGTATTTCCAATATTTGGGAAACCTACCCATATGCCATAATGCCCCCTTGGCCGGGGGCGCGCAATAGTAGCCGATACCCGGCCCGCTGTCAACCGAAATCCACATTTATAACCGCCCGGACAGGACGGCGCCGTGGCCGCATAACCTTATTATTAAGGCCGCGGCCACGACGGCGGCGAAAGCCGCCGCCAACCCCCAATCCCACGCCGACGCCCGCCGGGAGCCGTACGGCGTCGGCCTCTTCGTCGCGTGGTATCCGCGGAGCTCGAGCGACGTCGCTAGCTGGTCGGCCGAGCGCAGGCTATACAGGAATACCGGTACCACGAGCGGCAGCGACCGACGAGCCTGCGACAGGAAGTTGGAGCCGAACTTGAGGCCGCGCGCGCGTTGGGCCTCCAGCGCCCGGGCGCTGGTCTCGAACATTACCGGCAAAAGGCGAAACGCGAGCGCCAGCGTAACCGTCGCGCTCGGCGGTACGCGAAAGGACCGCAGCGCTTGGCCGAATTCTTCCGGCGTCGTCACGGCCAAAAACGCCAACCCGGCGTATAGCATGCCGACGATGCGCAGGCCGACGGCGAGGCCGTACAGTACGCCCAGGTCCGTCGCCCGGTAGACCCAAAGCCGCGCCCACGGCTCGCCCGCCTTTATAAAAGGCGGCCACATTAGAATGCTCAATACGACGAAAGCCGCGGCCAGCGGCGCCATCCGTCGCAGCGACGTCCCCGCCCGA
>JAZGGY010000130.1:0-3681 GCA_036480675.1 bacterium
TCCTTTTTTATATCTTCGGTCACGCGGCCACCCCCTCCTCGCGGACGTTTATATAGAAAGCCCGGCCTTGCTTCTCAGCGTATTCTCCTTCGGTCACGACGATTGCGTAAAGGAGCTCCTCGTATTCCAACAACATCTCGTGGGCAAAAGGGAATACGCGGTCGTCGGCCTCCTTGGCGTCGATATCCCGCACCACCACCAGAAGGTCGATATCCGAGTCCTCGGTATAATCCCCCCGCGCCCGCGAGCCGTAGAGAATTATGTGGACGATATGCTCGCCCAGCTCCCCGCGCGCCCGCCGGGCGAATTCCAACACCGCTCGCTGCCAATTCTCCAACGGCCCGCTCTCGTCCCAATCTATTTTGCGCATACTCCCACGCCCCGCTATGCGCTCTCTCGAGCCGCCTCCACCGCGGCCTTGACCGCCTCGTCCATATCCGAGCCGGCCTCGATGCCCGCCTTCTTGAGGATCTCGCGCGCCTTCTCCTCGTTGGTGCCGGTGAGGCGGACGACGAGGGGAACGTCGAGCGGTTGCTTCTCGAGCGCGGCGACCAGGCCGGTGGCGACGTCGTCGCAGCGCGTGATGCCGCCGAAGATGTTCACCAGCACGGCCTTCACGCCGGGCGACGACATGATGATGTCCATCGCGGTGAGTATTTTCTCGGGGGAGCTCGAGCCGCCCACGTCGAGAAAGTTGGCCGGCTCGCCGCCATAAAGCTTGATGAGGTCCATGGTCGTCATCGCCAGGCCGGCGCCGTTGACGATGCAGGCCACGTTGCCGGTCATGGGGACGTAGCTCAGGTCCGCGGCCTTGGCGCGCAGCTCGGTCTCGGCCAGGTCATCGCGGCCTTCGGCCAGCCGGGCGCGGCGGAAGAGGGCGTTGTCGTCGATATTTATCTTGGCGTCGAGCGCGACGAAGCCGCCGTCCTCGGTCTCGACGAAGGGATTTATCTCGGCCAACGAGCAGTCGTAGGCGACGAAGGCTTTATAAATTCTGGCGAGGACGTCGGCCACGGCGCGAGCCTTCTTGGTGTCGCCGGTCAGCTTCTTACCGACGGCGAACGCCTGGAAGCCGTGCAGGCCGAGGTGAGGGTCGACGGTTACCTTGACGATGGCGTCCGGGTTGGTGCGCGCGACCTCCTCTATCTCGACGCCGCCCTCGCTCGAAGCCATGAGCGTCACGGCCTTGGCGGCGCGGTCCGCGACGAAGCCGAGGTAATACTCCTTGGCGATGCGGGACGCCTCCTCCACCAGGACCTTCTTTACGGTAAGGCCCTTGATGTCCATGCCGAGGATCTGCGCCGCCTCCTCCTTGGCCTCCGCCGGCGTCTGCGCCACCTTGATGCCGCCGGCCTTGCCGCGGCCCCCTACGTGGACCTGGGCCTTGACCGCCACCGGGCCGCCGACCTCCTTCGCGACCGCCTCCGCCTCCTCGGGCGTCGACGCGACGCGGCCTCGAGGGGTCTTTATCCCAAACTCTTTGAAAATCTCCTTGGCCTGGTATTCGTGGATTTTCATAACGGAGCCCCCTTCGGCTCCCGCCGGAAGCTTAAATAGTAGGTATCGTTAACCCGGGGCGCGCTAAAATCCGCCCATGCCGCCGGCCGCCGACACCGCAACGATAATTATCACGTACGCGACGATGCACAGCGTCCAGAGGCCGAGCCCCACGATGCTGATTATGACGCAGATCTTGCCGACGCGCTTATTGGCGTCGAGCTTGCACTTCTTGAGCGCCACGATGCCCAGAATGAGCCCCAGAACCGGCGATACCACCGCCAGGATGTACAAGTAGGCAATGAACAACGGCTCGAGCAGGTCCACCAGCCGCCGCTTCTTCTCGTCCCAATCCACTTTTAGCAGCTCTTCCATAACCGGTCCTCCTGACCGACGAAAGGTTTATCCTCAACCCCCGGCCGCCGCGGACGGCGAGAAGAGATACGCCCACGTACCGGCGGCGAAGATAACTATTATGACGTACGCCACGACCAGGCAGGTAATTAAAACGAAGTTGACGACGGCGAGGATGATGCAGGTCTTGCCGACGCGCTTGTTGGCGTCGAGCTTGCACTGCGCCATCGCGACTATGCCGAAGACGAGCCCCCAAATCCACGAAAAGATCGAATAGAGATATAGGAACGTCAGGGCGACCGGCTCGAGCAGGTCCAGCAGCCGGCGGCTCCGCTCTTCCCAATCGACCGTCGTTACGTTTTCCTCGGCCATGACGCTACCTCGATTCATAGCCTTACCACCGTTCGTAATGAACGCGTTTCTCGTCGTACCGCGCGGCCGGCGGCTTATCCTCCGCCGGGTGGCCGACGGCTACCAGCGCAAACGGCGCAACCTCGGGAGGCAAGCCAAAAAGTTGCGTGAGTCTCGACACCAACCCGTCGTCCGGGTAAACGCCGACCCACACGGCGCCCAGTCCTAACGCGTGGGCGGCCAATAGGAGGTTTTGCGTCGCCGCGGCGCAGTCCTGGACCCAAAAGTCCCGGTATTTTTTGTGCCGGTGATCGCCGCACACCAGGACCGCGAGCGGCGCCTCGCGCATCATCTGAGCGTATTCGTGAAACGCGGGTATTTCGTCGAGCGTCGCCCGGGCCGTGACAACGACGAACTGCCACGGCTGTTCGTTGCCCGCGGAGGGCGCGGCCATCGCGGCCTCCAGCAGCGCGCGGACGGCGTCCTCCGTCACGGGTTCGGAGGTATATTTGCGTATACTACGCCGCGAGAGAACGGCTTCTAAAGCGTCCACTAACGACCCACCTCGGTAGTTACGCGTGAAGGCGAAGCGAAGGCCAAAACCTTCCCGATATTTACTCTTAACCCGGGGGCGCGCCGTCGGTTACTTCCGCCATCGCCCGGAACGAGACGTAGTGGAAGACGTTGAGCGCTGAAAAGATCAATAGAACCGCCAAGGCCGCTACGGCCAACGTTTGCGGCCGCCGCCCCCACCGCCCCGCGCGCTCCAGCACCATCTCCCACACCACGAGCGAGAGGTTGAAGAAGATGCCGACTAACCCCGCGACGACCAGGATGGTCAACGGGTAATAGAGGCCGGCCCAGCGGACGAACACCAGCGCCCCCGCCGCCGCCAGCGCCCCCAGCCAAATGGCATAGTCCCACGCGGGCCCGAAGGGCCGCACGACTTTCTTCGTGCGGCCGTCGACGATCAACTCCGGCGATAAGAGCGGGAAGGCGAAAATGGGCAGCGCGGCGCCGGCGGCCAGGCCCGTAAGAAACCTCATCGTATTCGTCGTCCCGCGCAACCCCGCGTACGAGGATACGCCGTCGACCGCCATCGGCAACAGCATCGCCGCCACGGCCAGCGAAACCCCCAGCGGCGGCAGCGCGTTGACCTTGAACCCTCGCCGGGCGATTAAAAAGACGTACGTTACGGCTATACCCAAGTATATGCCGGTGCAACGCGAACACACCGGCAGGAGATGGCCGCCCACGGCGATGGTGCGCGACGGCAGGCCGTGGCAGACCGCGTAACCAAAAAAACTTAATGCCTGGTCCAACCACGCCATCGCTTGAGCTACATCACCTTACCGCGGTAATCCGGGAAAAGTATCGGCGCCGCCAGCTCGCTCTCCAGGCCGGCGCGGGCGACCTCTTCGTCCCACGCCCTCACGTGCGCAAGCGAGAGCGGGCCCAACTCCACCGTCGGTACCCGGG
>JAZGGY010000131.1:0-3078 GCA_036480675.1 bacterium
CGTAGCCGTAACCTATCTCGCCCAACGCGTTCCTCCGCGGTTTCGCTTAACGTAAGAGATGGCCCGCGATGACGAGGCGCTGGACCTCGGAGGTGCCCTCGTATATCTCGGTGATGCGCTGGTCGCGGTAGAGGTGTTCGACGGCCGAGAAGTCGCCGACGTAGCCGTAGCCGGCGTGGATTTGCATGCAGCGGTCGACGCAGAAATTCGCCGCTTCGGAGCCGTAGAGCTTGGCCTGCGCGGCCTCCAGGCCCATAGGCTCGCCCGCCGCCTCCTTGCGCGCGGCCTTGTACGTCAGAAGCCGCGCCGCCTCGAGCCGGACCGACATATCGGCGATCATCCACTGGATGGCCTGCAGCTTGGCGATGGGCGCGCCGAATTGCTCGCGCTCTTTGGCGTAGGCCGAGGCGAGGTCGAAGGCGCGCTGGCAGATGCCGACGGATTGGGCGGCGACGCCGATGCGGGCGCCGTCGAGCGTGTTCATCGTGACGCGGAAACCCTTACCGTGCTCACCCAGGAGGTTCTCTTTAGGTATCTTTACGTCCTTGAAGTACAGGCGGGCCGTAGTCGAGGCGCGAATCCCCATCTTGTATTTTAAAATTTCGGTCGTGTACCCCGGGTCGTCGGGGTTGTCGAAGATGACGGCCGAGACCTTGAACTTGTCCGGGGCCTCGGCGGTGTTGGCTTTGCAAATGACGACGACGACGTCGGCCACGTTGCCGGAGGTGATGAAGATCTTCTCGCCGTTGAGGACGTAGTGGTCGCCGTCGAGGACCGCGGTGGCCTGTTGCGCCGCGGCGTCGGAGCCCGCGTTCGGCTCGGTCAGCGCGAAGGCGCCGTGGGTCTCGCCGGCGTTCATCGGCGGCAGGTACTTCTTCTTCTGCTCTTCGGTGCCGAACTTCTCGATGGGGTACGAGGCCAGCACCTGCACCGCCATGACGATGCCAAAAGCCGCGTCGGCGTACGATATCTCCTCGATGAGCGTCGCGTATAGCAACTTGTTTTCGCCGCCGCCGCCGTATGCCGGGTCCGCCGGGTAGCCCAGGAAGCCGGCCTTCCCCATGGCCTTGAAAATGTCTTCCGGGAACTCGGGCGGCCTGCGGTCCAGCTGCTCGCTCACCGGGTCGATGTGCTTTTTGGCGAAGGCACGAGCTTTTTCGCGTACTTTTTCCTGCGCGGGGTCCCAGTTCCAGGCCATCTTCTTTTCTCCTCGGCGTTATATTTCGCGAGAGACTTCTTTAAAGAGCCGGGCCGAAGCTTCGTAGGGCGTAAGTAGTCCTTGCTGTACTTCGGCCGTTAATGATTCCAATAAATTTTCGTAGGCCGGCGCGGCGGCGCAAACGCACTTGAATTCGTACTCGAGCAGCTCCTCGAGCTGGCGTCGCACCCGCGCGCGGCGGCGCGACGTCAGCCCGCTCGACTTCTCGAGGTGCGAGCGGTGCGCCGCCACCGCCTCCAGTATTTCGTCCACGCCGCGGCCCTCGGTCGCGACCGACATGACGACCGGCGGCCGCCACCCATCCTCCGGCTTGAGCTCGAGCGTGACGCGGAGCTCGCGCGCTATCTGCTCGGCGCCCTCGCGGTCGGCCTTGTTGACCACCAGCACGTCGGCTATCTCCATCAGGCCGGCCTTCATCGCCTGGACCGCGTCCCCGGACTCCGGGACGACGATTACAACCGTCGTATCGGCGGAGTTGGCGATGTCGAGCTCGCTCTGGCCCACGCCCACCGTCTCGATGAGTACTAGGTCGAGGCCGAAGGCGTCCATCGTCAGCGCCACTTCGCCGGTCGCTTTGGCCAGGCCGCCCGGGCCGCCGCGCGTCGCCATGCTGCGGATGAAGACGCGCTCGTTGCCGGCCAGCTCGTTCATCCGGATGCGGTCGCCCAGGAGCGCGCCGCCGGTGAAGGGGCTCGTTGGGTCCACCGCGACCACGCCCACGTCCCGGCCCGCGGCGGCGTAGCGCTCCGCCAGGTGCGACACCAACGTCGACTTGCCGGCCCCCGGCGGCCCGGTGATGCCTACCAGGTACGCTTTGCCGGCGCGGCCGTATATCTCGCGCAGGAAGTCTCGGTAGCCGTCGGCCTCGTCCTCGACCGCGGATATGGCCTGCGCCAGCGCGAGGCGGTCGCCGGCTATGAAGCGCTCCAGGAAGTCGGCCGCCGCTACTGCGCCGGCGTCCCTCAAAACTCGATCCCTTTCCGCGCCGGGATGCCGATGCGGTAAGGGTGCTTTATCTCCCGCACCTCGCTCACCAGGTCCGCGGCGTCGGCGAATTCGGCGGGCGCGCCGCGGCCCGTCAGGACGAGTTCCATCTCGGGAGGTTTGCGGGATATGAGGTCCAGGATTTCTTTTACGGCTACGAGGCCGTAGTCGGCGGCGACGTTCACTTCGTCCAATATGACGAGGTCGTACGCGTTCTCGGCGACGACCTGCCGCGCCCGCGCCAGCGCCTCGCGGGCCAAAGCGACGTCCTCCGCCGCCGGCTCGTCGCGGTCGACGAAGGTCTCGCGGCCGTACTGTTCGATGTCGAAACCTTCGAGTTTTCGCGCGGCCTCCAGCTCGCCGTAATTTATCCGACCCTTCATGAACTGGATAACGAGCACCCGCGCGCCGTGGCCCCAGGCGCGCAGCGCGAGGCCGAGGGCGGCTGTGGTCTTGCCCTTGCCGTCGCCGGTGTAAACTTGAACGGTGCCTTGTGCGCCGAGCATAGTTTTACGGGTAAACGGCGAGTAAACGCTTCCGCCTAAGCGCCCACCCGTCGGGTTGGCGCCCTTTGGGCCAAACTGGTGAGCGAAGAAGGACTTTTTTATAACATCCGCCCCGTGGCGTGTCAATAAATCTTTACTCGACCAGTAGGGTCGACGAGTCTAGAAATAAATATTGGTTTGACAAATTCAATCCAGCGTGTTAAATATGATTGATAGTAAAAAGCAGTTATCTTCTTTGGGATAGTTTTGAAACGGATTCTACGGAGGAGGACGAATGCGTTTAAAGAAAGTCGAGATCGATAATTTCCGCAGGTTAGCGAATGTTTGTATAAACTTCGAACCTGCTACTTTTATTATCGGGCCGAATAA
>JAZGGY010000132.1:0-5332 GCA_036480675.1 bacterium
GCGCTGTACGCCGATAGCGAGCGTAATCGTCACGACGGCCGGGAGGCCCTCCGGAATGGCGGCCACCGCCAGCGCCACCGCGGTCAGGAACATCTCGTGCGCCGGCAGACCGCGCAGAAGGCCCGCGCCGAACATAACGCCGCACAGAATAAGCACGGCCCAGACCAAAAGTTTCCCCAACCTGGCCAGCCGCCGCTGGAGCGGCGTCTGCTCACTTCCCACCTCTTGGACCAGCGCCGCGATGCGCCCCAGCTCGGTGCCCATCCCGGTCGCGACGACCAGGCCGTCGCCGCGGCCGTACGTCACGACGGTCCCGGTGTAGGCCATGTTCCGCCGGTCGGCCAGCGGCATGTCGTCGTCGAGCTCCAGCGCCGCCTCTTTCTCGACGGCCAAAGACTCGCCGGTAAGCGCCGCCTCGTCCACCTGGAGGTTGTACTCTTCGAACAGGCGCAGGTCCGCCGGGACGCGGTCGCCCGCCCGCAGCCGGACGAGGTCCCCCGGGACCACGTCGCGGGTATCCAGCACCTTCTCGCGGCCGTCGCGCACCACGGCGGCCTTGGGCGCCGCCATTTCGCGCAGCGCCTGCAGCGACTTCTCGGCCCGGTATTCCTGAACGAAGCCCAAAACGCCGTTGAGCATCACGATAGCGAAGATGGCCGCGGCGTCCACGTATTCGCCCAGAAAGGCCGATACGATGCACGCGCCGATAAGGACCAGCACGAGGAAGTCGGTGAATTGTGAGAGGAATATTCTAACGCCCCACCGCGCGCCCACCTGCGCTAACGCGTTGGGGCCGTAGCGTCGGAGCCGGGCGGCGGCCTCGTCGGCCGTAAGGCCGACGCGCGACGAGGTCCCCAGCTGCGACGCGACATCCGCCGCGGCCCGGGCGTGCCATAACTTGTCGACGCTTCCCGCCATCCTAGTCGGCCGCGAACAGATGTTTAACGCCCTGCCCCAGCGAGACCAGGAAACCGGCCCGCCGCTGCCGAGCCAATTCCAAGTACGTCTGCCGTATCTGCTCCAGCACGTCGCCCTCTTTGTCCGCCAGCGGCGGGTCGCCGCGCAACCCTTTGGGTAAGCCCGCCTCGGCGAGTAGCCGCACGGCCGTCGCCAGGCCCAGCTCCGACGTCAACGCCAGGTAATCGTCGTCCCGCAAGAGGTGTCCCCATTCCGCGACTACCTCCCTCATGCGTTCGCGATTTGGGTTGATGACGCGTTCCGACACACTTACCTCGACGGCGAGGAACGCCTCGGCCGCGCCCTTCTTATCCTCGGGAGAAAAAGGCGCGCTCTCGCTCGCGTACGTCGACATAAGGCGGTCCTCGACTTCGCCCACCTTGGCCCGCGCCGCGGCGTTCTCGCTCAGCAGCGCGTGGAGCGGTCCGTACGCTTTGCTCAACGCCGCCTCCAATCCGCGGCGTCGGCTGGCGACGGCCAAAACGACCGCCATGGCGGCCAGGCCGAAAAGCGTTCCCACGCAGAAATATCCCAGCATCGCAACCGTACTTCCCATCACGTTCTCCCGGGTTAAAACCCTATCGTCGTTTGGCTCCGCGCGGCGCCGCCGCCAACGCCGCCATAACGGCCGCCGCCAACGCGACCACCGCTATCGCGGCCTTGCCGATGCCCAACGCCGGCACTAAAATCACGGCCGTAACCACCGCACCGGCCGCACTCCCCAGCATATCGATCCCGTAGAGTACGCCCGCGCCCCGCTCCCCCCACGCCCGGAGCGCCACGACGAACTGCGCGCCGCCGCAAAGGCCGGCGGCGAAGGCCAAGGTACCGAAGACGACGTGCAGAACGACCACCGGCGCCGCGGGCCAGCGCGAGAGCAGATAAAGCGCCGGCGGTACCGCGAACGCTA
This sequence comes from bacterium, assembly GCA_036480675.1. GTDB lineage: Bacteria > RBG-13-66-14 > B26-G2 > WVWN01 > WVWN01 > WVWN01. The sequence continues at coordinate 1,868 of JAZGGY010000132.1, forward strand.
CCATCGCCGCGAACGCCATGATGTCGATCAGTCGCTGCGGGTACGTCCCGGGCTCCGCCTTCCGCGGCAGCAACCCGCCTACCGCAAGGCCCGCCATAAAAGCTCCCACGATAAGCGCCAACTCCAGATATGCCGAGCCGTACACCACCTGGAAGCCGAATATGACCAGTACCTCGATCGAAATCTCGACGAAGCCCTGCGCCGCGACGGCGAGCGCCACCGCCGGCCTGCCCGCCAGCCGCCGCCGCCATATAAACCACGGCGCCACAAGGGCCGCAACGAACGCGATAATATACCATAACCGCAGCCCCCTTGCGGCCGTTAATACGCGCTGTCCCGCGCCGCCCACCCTCGACGCCCATAACGCCAGGCCGTAGTAAAGCGCTTTGGGTTTCAAATCGGTATTCACGTCGGCCGCCAGACTCGTCGCACCCGCCGCGGCGTCGACCCGGTCGGCCGTAAGCGCGTAACGGAAATAAGTCTCGGTCAGATAATAATTTTGGATACCGCAACGACGCAGCGCCCGCGCGTACCCGCCGGCCGAAGCGTCTATGGGCGCATCGGAGGCCAAGAACGTGAAGCGCTCGCCGGGCAGGTACGCGACGTGCGGAAAAGCCGCGGCCGCGGTCGTCCGACTCGAGCTCAAGAACTCCGCCAGGTCGGGGGGATAGTAATTCGCCGCGCCGGGCGCGCTAAAGGCCAGCAGGCCTCCGGGCGCGAGCAACCGCCGAACGTCCTCGAAAAATTCGACCGTAAAGTAGCGGTTGATCTGGGCCGATACCGGCGTCGGCATCGCGACGATGACGACGTCCGCCCGTTCGCCGCGCGAGGCGGCGCGCCGCGCCCACAACCGACCGTCGCCGGCCACGAACGTCACGCCGGGGAGCGCGTCGACGCCCGGGTAGAACGTCGCCGCCGCGGCCTCCACCAACGCCGCGTCCAATTCTATGTATATGACTTCCCGGACGTCTGGAAACTTCGTGAACTCGGCCAGCGCGCCGGTCAGGCCGCCGCCGAAGAGGACCACGCGCCGCGCCTCCGGCCGAAGCAACATCGCCGGCTGGACCGTCTCCTCCGCCGCCAGCCGGTCGGGATACGACGCTACCAATAGGCCGTTCTCGTAAAGGGAATACTGGTCCGCGCGCCGCGCCGCCACCACCGCGCCGTACGGCGAGCTGCGGTAATCCAACACCTTTTCGCCGGGGAAAGACCGGCTGAAAAACCAGCGCTCCAACAAAGGGGCGCGAAACGCCGCAACGCCGCAAGCAGCGGCCAGCGTCAGCAAAAGAGCGACGGCCGCGGCGACGCGTGCGCCTCGAGGCCGTGCCACCGCCGCCGACGCCGCGCCGGCCGCGCACGCGAAAACGAGGACGCCCGCGGTCAGCGGCGAGAACCAACGGTATAATATAATAGTGAATAGGAGGCCGGCGACGCAAGAGCCCGCGGCTTCGGCGACGTACACCACGCGGGCCTTGCCGGCCGCGGCCGCCACGAACGCGAAGGTCGCGCCGGCGAAGAAGGCCGCCGGCCCCGCCGCGGCGAAGGCGAACGCGAACCCCCGCAACCAACCCACCACCTCGCCCGGCGCCGCCCCCAATATCGCCCGGCCGCCCCACGTGAGCCACAGGCCGTACAGGTAGGTCGCGGCTAGGGCCGCGAACGACAACACCGCCGCGAGCCACGAGGGCCGACGCAGCCGGCTCGCCGCCAGGCTGCCGAGGCCGCCCGCGGCCAACCACGCGCAAAGGGTTAAGCCGACGGCGACTTCGTTGCCGCCGGTGAGCGAGAGATACTCGCGCAACAGCTCGATTTGGGCGACGACGGCCGCGGCGCCCAAACAAAACGCGAATACGATAGTCGCCATAAAGGGTAAAGAAGCCGGCGGAGAATGCCGCCGGGCGCTCAGGCCTAACCGGCGCCGGCGACGACGCGCACGAGCCAGGGTAAGACGAGGACGCGCAGGGCCCACAGCGCCGCCAGTACGGCCAGCGGCGAGATGTCGATGCCGCCGAGGTTGAGGCGCAACCGATAATGTATGAAATCGCGCACCGGGTATAACACCGGGTCCGTGACGGCGTAAAGGAACCTGACGATGGGATTGCGGGGGTTGGGCCTGAACCACGACATTATAGCCCGAGCGACGATGACGAGCATGTACATGCCGATGGCTCGGTCGAGTATTACCAGCGCTAAAAGCAGTACGTTGCTCATATTATTTAAAACCGGGTCATATCGCCCAGGCGCTCGAGGCGCTCCTCCACCTCGTCGCGGGTTAACTTCACCAGCCTACTTATCCCCAACCCCTCGACGGCGAAGGAGGCCACCGTGGCGCCGTAGGCCACGGCGCGGCAGAGGTTGGCGGGAGACGTATCGTCGGACGCGGCAAGGTAGCCGAGGAAGCCGCCGGCGAAAGTGTCGCCCGCGCCCGTCGGGTCGGCGACTTCGCGCAAGGGGAACGCCGGCAACACGAACTCGAAATCGCGGGCCATAAGTACGGCGCCGTGCTCGCCCTTCTTGGCCAGTACGTACCGAGGTCCCAACTCCAGGAGACGCGTCATCGCGGCGAGCAAATTAGCCTCGCCCCCCAACATCTTCGCCTCGGCGTCGTTGACGACGAGGACGTCGGCCCGAGCGATCACCTCAGCCAAATCGTCGCGCTGCCGGTCAATCCAGTAGTTCATGGTGTCGACGGCGACGAAGCGGGGACCGTTGAGCTGCTCCAATACGGCGAGCTGCAACAGCGGGTCGATGTTGCCGAGGGCCACGTACGGGTGGTCGCGGCAGCTCTCCGGCACTACCGGCCGGAACTCTTCGAAGACGCCGAGTTCGGTCTTCTCGGTTATTGCGACGTTGACGTCGTCTTCGTAGCGGCCGCACCACCGAAAGGTCCGGCCCGCGCGGCGCTCCAGGCCGGCGCAATCGACGCCGCGTTCGACGAAGATTTGAAACGCCTCTTCGGGAAAATCGTCGCCCACCACCGCGACAACGGCCACCGGCGCGAACAGCGAGGCCGCGAGCGCGAAGTAGGTCGCCGAACCGCCCAGCCCCTCGTCGACGCTGCCGCCGGGGGCTTTTACGGTATCCAACGCGACGGACCCTACAACCAATATGCTCATATAATTTACGACGAACGATAACGCTTCGACACTTACCCTATTTCGATTATAATGCTATCATAGAGTTACCGGTGGTGTCAACGGCTCGCGCCGGAGTCGGTATGGAAGCGGACAAGATATTCAAAGCCAAGGCTATCGTAACGGCGCCGGGCGCACCCGACGCGTATCTCTTGGCCGTAAAAAAAGGCCGCGTCGTAGCGACCGACGTCGAAGGACGGGAAGATTTCGCTCGAGCCGGCGTGCCGGTAGTCGACTTCGGCGACGCCGTCGTGCTACCCGGGTTGTGGGACGCCCACGTGCACCTGTTGTCGACCGGCCTCGCGCTCCGCGAGGTGGACCTGAGCGGAGC
>JAZGGY010000133.1:0-3648 GCA_036480675.1 bacterium
GCCGCGTCAAGGCGCGAAGCCTATTTTTTTTGGTAAAATATTGCCCCGGCCGGGTCGCCGTGCTAATATTCGCGGCCTGAAGAGGATATATTATGACAGAAGGAGTCAGCGGCGTCAAGGCCGAGCTCGAGCGGCTGCGCGACCAGGTCCGGCACCACGACTACCTGTACTACGTCAAGGGCGAGCCTGAGATATCGGACTACGAGTACGACCGGCTCTACCGGCGCCTGCGCGAGCTGGAGGAGAAACACCCGGAGCTGGTTAAGCCCGATTCGCCCACCCAACGGGTAGGCGGCGCGCCGGCGGAGGGCTTCGCCAAGGTGCGCCACGAGCCGCCCATGCTCTCGCTCGACAATACGTACAGCGAGGACGAGGTGCGGGAGTGGGAAGAGCGCGTCCGCAAGGGCCTGGACGGCGACGACGCGGCGTACGTGTGCGAGGCCAAAATAGACGGCGTCGCCGTGGCCCTCGAATACCGAGACGGCGTCCTGGTGCGCGGCTCCACCCGCGGCGACGGCTCCACCGGCGACGACATCACCGCCAACCTGAGAACCATCCACGACGTCCCGCTCCGGCTGGACGAGCCGCCGCCCGGGCGGCTGGAGGTCCGCGGCGAAGCGTATATGACGCGCGAGGGCCTGGCCGAGCTCAACCGCCGCCGCGAACGCGACGGCAAGGCGCTCTTCGCCAACCCCCGCAACGCCACCGCCGGGACCCTCAAGCTCCTCGACCCGCGCGAGGCCGACAGGCGGCCGCTCCGCGCCTGGCTCTACTACGTCATCACCGAGGAGGCCGACATCCCGACCCAGGACGAAGCGCTCGAGCACCTGGCGCGGTGGGGCTTCCGCGTCAACCCCAACCGCCGCCGCTGCGCGAACCTGGACGAGGTCTTCAAGTTCCACCGCGACGTGGAGGCCGAGCGCGGCGACCTTCCCTACAACATCGACGGCATCGTCCTCAAAGTGGACCGGCTCGCGGCCCACGAGGAACTGGGCACGACGGCCAAAGCCCCGCGCTGGGCCATCGCGTATAAATTCAAGGCCGAGCGCGCGACGACGAAAGTCGAAAGCATCGAGTGGTCCGTGGGGCGCGCCGGGACCATAACGCCGGTGGCGAACCTCGAGCCGGTGCTATTGGCCGGGACCACCGTCAAGCGCGCCGGCCTCTTCAACCCCGAGCGCGTGGCCGAGCTCGACTTGCGCGCCGGCGACACCGTGAACGTCGAAAAGGCGGGCGACATTATCCCCTACGTCGCCGAGGTCGAGTACCAACTCCGGCCCAAAAGCTCCAGGCCGACGCCGGTCCCGCGTAAATGCCCGGCCTGCGGGACGCCGCTAACGAAGGAAGAGGGCGTCGTGGGCCTCTTCTGCCGCAACTGGGATTGCCCGGTCCAGGCGCGGGGCCGCCTCGAGCTCTGGGGCTCGCGCGGCGCCATGGACGTAGAGGGCCTGGGCGAAAAGGTGGCGCAAGCCCTCTACGACAAGCTGGGCGTGCGCGACCCGGGCGACCTGTACTTCCTCGAGCCGGGGAAGGTGGCCGCGCTGGAGGGCTTCGGCGAGCTTTCGGAAAAGAACCTGCTCGCCTCCGTCGAGGGCTCCAAGGGCCGGGGGCTGGCGCGCGTCCTCTTCGGCCTGGGCATCCCGAACGTCGGCTTCGAGACCGCGACGCTCGTAGCCCGCCACTTCGGCTCCGTCGACCGGTTGACGGTCGCGGAAGAGGAGGAGCTGGAGGCCGTAAAGGGCGTGGGCGAGGTCGTCGCGCGTAGCGTGGTGGAGTTCTTCCGGCGGCCCCAAGTTCGCGAGATAATAAACGAATTGAAGCGAGCCGGCGTCAAACTGGAGGAAGAGCGAGCCGCGGAGCCGACGGGGCCGTGGGCGGGCCTGACTTTCGTCGTTACGGGGACGCTGCCGGCGGTGAGCCGCGAGGAGGCGCACCGCGCCGTCGAGGCCCGGGGCGGCAAGGCGACCGACAGCGTCTCGTCGAAGACGTCGTTCCTCGTCGCCGGCGAAAAGGCGGGCGGCAAGCTCGCCCGGGCCGAGAAGCTGGGCGTCAAAGTCGTCGACGCCGCGACGTTCGAAAAGATGTTAACGGACACGGAGCCGCCGGCCTGAAGCCGCGCGGCGAAAAGGGGGATATCTATGGCTAAGTTGGAATTCACGGACGGCCGCGAAATCCACGTCGACGAAGACAAGATGGTCGCGGAGATAAAGGAGGGGGCGGCTGATTACGGCCGGGACATACTCGAGTACGACCCGCACGTCAACCCCAGCGACGAGATAACGACGGCCGACGTCGACGCCGCGCTCCGCATCGCGAGGATACGCGCCGTAAAACCCGCGGACATAAGGCGGGCCATAAAAAACAAGAGGGCCATCGGCAACGCGCTCCACAAGATCGAATTCGGGGCGGACCTGTTCTCGATGAACGAGGGCGAGACGCTCGAGGTCATCGACGGCCCGCTGCGTAAATTAATAACGTCGCTGGCCGAAATTAAAGGGGTGGACGTCGCGCTAGCGTCGAAGATATTGCACCTCAAGAGGCCGGCGCTGGTGCCGATACTGGACCGCTACGTCTTCACGTTCTACAGCTACATCTACCACGCCGGCAAGAAAGGGCGCAACGTCGAGACCGCGGTTCGTCTGCTGAAGGAAATTCGCGACGACGGCCTGAACAACCTCAACGTCCTCACGGCGCTGGCGCGGCGCGTCAACGACGCCGCCAACAAGAAGCTGCCGCCCGGGCAGAAGGTGGCGCTGACGCCGGCGCGCGTCCTCGACCGCGTCATCTGGCGCCACATCAAGAAGAGGACGGGTTAGATAACCCGTTATTTACGCATGAAAACGTCCGGCATATATGAAGCTATAGAAAAACTTACGAAGAGTTTTTTCTCCATCGACGGCTCGGGGACCGGGCGCCGTTGACTAGCGACGAAAAGGCGGTTATAATCGCGTAAGGTGGTATTTATGGAAAAGAACCAAATTAAAGAATATGGTGACCGCATCGTTTCGGACCAAGCGATAATGCACGGTACCCCCGTCGTCAAAGGGACGCGTGTACCGGTCGCCGCGGTATTAGGCTACCTGGCCGGCGGCGAAACGGTCGACGATGTCCTCCGGCACCACCCCCATCTCGCCGCAGAAGACGTTCTAGCTTGCCTCGCATTCGCGGCGGCCCTCGCCGACTACGAGGTATATGCGCTTTAAACTGGATGAATGTATCCCGGAAGAAGCGGTCGAGGCTTTCCGCGTGCGGGGCCACGACGCCGAAACCGTAAGGGGTCAGGGCCACCCTGGTGCAACCGACGCGGAGCTCATAGAGTTATGCCGGCGCGAACGATACGTGTTAGTAACCGCCGATCGCGGGTTCGGGAATATAATAGAACACCCGCCCCGCGAAACGTCCGGTATCGTCTTAATGCGCCTAAGGCCTTATAACTTCGCGTCCGTACTGGCGTCGGCCGCGGCGTTATTAGACTACGTCGATGCCCAAGAGACCGGGGTAAACCTTCAAGGACGGCTGGTAATCGTAGACCCGGATAGAACGACCCGTTCTTATTGATAAAATATATTCCTATACCCTCTTACTTACCGCACGATTATCTTGCGGATTTCACTAGAGCCGGCACGTACGCCGGCTTTAATTCGTAAA
>JAZGGY010000134.1:0-2420 GCA_036480675.1 bacterium
GTCTTCGCGTTCGTATTCTTGTTGAGCAATTACAATTTCTTTGCCGCGCCGCCGCCGGATTTTTTGTCTTTTCGGGCGACCGCCGTCAGCCTGGCTCAACTCGAGCTTCCCGGGTCGTTCAAGCGCGCGCCCGTCTACCCGACGGCGATGGCGCTGGTGCGACTCGTCGCGCCCGGGCCCGACCCTTTCCTCACCGCGGCGAGCGTTATCAATATCTTCGCGGCGCTAGCCGTCTTGGCGTTGACCTATTATTGGACCAGGCCGCGGCTCGGGCGGTGGGCGCCGCTGGCGGTGGCGTTGGTGGCGACGTCGTCGCAGTTCTCGGTGTTGGCCGCTTTGCCCTTATGCGAGATGGCGTACGTGGCCTTGATACTCGCGGCCGTGGCGACGGCGGGGCGCGGGAGCGGGTGGGCGTATTTGTTTGCGGGCGCGGCGGCCGCGACTAGATACGAAGCGTTGGCGTTGATACCGCTGGTCGCGCTGTGCGACGTCTCGTACTGGCGTCGCCGGCCGCGGGTGATATTTTACGCTTTGCTCGCCGCCGTGCCGGCGGGTGCGTGGCTGCTGGTCGGTTACGCGCGCACCGGGTCCCTAAATCCGTACGTGGAAGAAATCCGGACGCTGGGTACGGGCGGGTGGGCTTTCCTGCGCGCTCTCGTGGCATCTTTTTACGAGCCGGCGCGGCCCGGGTCATGGGTCGTTACGGCCTTATTCGCCGCCGTCGCCGCGATCGGCTGCGTAAAGCTCGCCGCCCGAGGTCGCCCCGGCGAACGGGCTTATCTCGGTTTCGCCGTCGTTTATACGTTGGTGCACGTCGTCTTCCCCTTTAGTTTCCAGCGCTTCGTATTCCCGGTATGGCCCATATTAGTATTGGCGTTTTTGGAGGGGGGCAAGTTTCTATGGGCCGCGGGGGGGAAGTTGCGCTTGGGCAGGTGGTGGTACGCCGCGGCGGCCGTCGCGTGCGGCGGTTTTGTCGCGGCGCTCGGGTGGCGCCTCGCGACCTGGCGCGGCGGCTCGCCCGGTACGTTATTTTTCGCGGGTCTGATACCCCTGGCGGGACTCGCGGCGTGCGCGGCGTGGGGAGTGGCGGGCGCGCGGCTCGAGCCCCGCCGATGGGCTTTGGCGGCCGCGGCGCTGGTCGCCGTCGGTTTGTTCGCCGACGGCAACTTCCGCGCGTACGTCGACGAGCGGGAGGCCATAAAGTACCACCGCGCGTCGCTCAAGGAGGCGGCGTTGTGGCTGGCGCGCGCCGCCGGGCGCAACGACGTGGTAGTCGCGGCGGACCCGTACCTGTTCGGTTATTACTTCGGCCCGGCGGGGCCCGCGGCACGGTCGCCGGCTTCTTTTCGCACCGCGGACTTCGCGCTGTTTACGGCTCGCGCCCGGCGCGCCGGCGCGACGTACGTTTGCTACGACAGCGTCACGGGCCGAGACCCCGGCGGTTATTTCGCCGCGGCCGCGGGAGCCGGCGTCTTGCAGCCGTTCAGCGCGGGCCGCGACCTGGGCCGGTACTATCTCGTCGCGAAGGTCGAAACGCCCGGCGAGTACGTGTACGTCTACCGGTTGGCCGCGGAGCCGGCGGGGTGGAAGCCCGCCGGGTGGGATAAAAAGCGGGAGGAATGACTAACCCCGTCGGGGGTGAAGGGTTATACTGCCGTCGTACTATCGGGGTAAAATCTTATTCTTTACGTACGTCGCGGTCGCCGCGACCTACGTCGCGTTTTTCTGGGGCTTCAAGTACGTCCCGACGCAAGACGGGCCGGTGCACCTATCGACGGCCGTCGTCCTCAAGTCCTTGCTCGCCGGCGAGTCCCTTTACACTGATTATTACGAGCTCAACCTCACGCCCGCGCCCTATTGGGCCTACCACGGCGTGACGGTGCCGCTGCTCGCGGCGTTCCGGCCGTTAGTCGCCGAGAAGATTTTCCTGTCCCTGTACGTGATCGCCTTCGCCGCGGCGGCGTGGTATTTTACGAAGGCGGCGGCCGGGAAGGCTTCCGCGCTCGGCCTGTTGTTTTTAGTGGCCGCTACCTCGTACCCTTTCCAGATGGGCTTTTTCAACTTCACGGTGGGTCTGCCGGCGTTTTTGTTGACGACGGCCTTCTTCTGGTCGCGGCGCGAGAGGGCCGATTGGCGCTTCTGGGCGGTCCTCAACCTTTTGGTGGCGGCCTGTTATTTCGCCCATTTCATAGCGGCGGGAGCCGCCATTATTTCGATTTGGGTCATGAGTTTATGGCTGGCGGCCACGGCGCCGGGAGGGAGGCGTTTCCTGCGGGGGCCTTTGTATCTCGCTCCGTCCTATATCCTCCCGGCGTACTATTTGATTACGACGCCGAAGGGGGGCGAGTACGATTTCAGTCCGTTGGGGAGGCTCGCGCGGGAGCTGTTCTTGAGCCGGGTCTTCGTCTCCTTCGGGCCGG
>JAZGGY010000135.1:0-2910 GCA_036480675.1 bacterium
TCAGTTATCCGGCTGTCTATACCAAGAGCTTCTTCTTCAACCGCTTTTGGAAACGAGACCGGCAGGTTAAAAGTCGACCGATGAGGCCGTTACCGCGGTCCGCTCGTTGATGATAGGTATCCGGCAACCGACGAGCGACGCCGGCAAGGCGCTGCGCGAGGTAGGCGGCGCGGCGTACGAAGCGGCCGCGGGCAAGCGCGACCTGGTGGGGGCGATAAAGGCGCTGGCGGTGGCGCCGCACGCCGAGGAGCGGCTGCGCGAGCTCTTCCCCAACATCCGGGCGATGGGCGCGTTCGGCGCGCTCGGCAAACAGGTGGATTGGATGACGGGCGCGCTGGAGAAGATGGAGGGCGCGACCGGGACGACGAAGAAGGCGCTCAACGTTATGACCGAAGAGCCGTACTTCAAGATGCAACGGCTCAAGAGCGAGGCGAAGGAAGCGGCGATCGCCATAGGCGAGGCGCTGCTGCCGGCGGCCAAGTCGGCGGCGGAGGGGATGGTGCCGCTGGCGAGGGGGGTCGGCGATTTCGCGAAGGCGCACCCGGACGTGACCCGGACCGTGGGCAAGATAGCGTTCCTGGCGGCGCTCTCGTACCCGCTCGTCAAGATCGGCGGCGCGTTTGCGAAAATCGCGGGGGCGATGGTAAAGATAGGGCGCGTGGCGCCGGCGGCGGCGCGGGGCGCGCTCGGCGTGGGACGAGCTATAAGCGGCGGCGTCCTCGGCGCCGTAGGCGCGACACTCACGATGCCGGGACGTACGGCGACGTACGAAGAGGAAGCGCGGATGAAGGCGGAGGGACAGGCGTTTTACGGGAAGTACAGCGGCGCGAAGGGCCGAGGGCTCTTTGGTGGGACGCCGGCGGCGCCGGGGGGTTATGGGTTTAAACAAATGAAAGGGTGGGGAGAGAAATCTAAGGGGGACCTCTTCGGCTGGGGCGGAAGCGGCGCGCCGGTCGTTACGGAAGAGGACGTAGCCGCGGCCGCAGGCGGCGGTGGCGGTGGCGGCGCCGGCGGCGGGGCCGCGGGGCTGGTCGCGAGAGGCGCGGGCTCGAGGGTCTTCGTCGTTCACTTCGAGCAGGGGTCTATCGTGCTTCAGTCCAACAATCCGGCGTTAAAGCCGCTCGTCAAAAAGGCGCTGGACGAGGCGCTGACGGAGCTCGAGGTCGAGTATGCTACCTAACGTCGGCACGGTCCCGGGGCTGGGCGACTTCGTCTACGACCTGCTCGAGGAACTGGGCGTCGCGAACCCGCGCGGCAAGACCGTCGAGCTGCCGGGGAACAACACGGTGGCGCCTGTCAAGCTGGGCGGATGGGAGCTGCCGTGGGAGCCGTTGGTCTCGGTACGGGCGGCGCGGAAGATAGAGGCGGAGGACGTGGACGGCCTCGACACCAGCGTCAAGCACGACACCGGCCTGGGCGACTGGCGCGTCGTCCTCCACACCGTCGTCGCCAACACGATGGCGCCGCTGCTGAGTTTCAACCAGAAGCGGAAGCTGGACCGGGACCTCAAGAACTACGTCAAACTGCTGAAGGGCGTCGGTCCCCTCGCGATCGTCATGGGCCAGCCGCTACGAAACCAGGAGAGCATCCTGGAGGTGTTGGGCATAGACCAGGTGACGGTCGAGAGTATGAACTTGGACTTCGTCCCGGGGACGCCCCACGAGGTCCGCCTTACGATGTCGCTCCTGTCGGACAAGGACGTGGAGCTGATAAAAAATGAACAGTAAAGTAGAATTCATAGAGCACGTGTTTTCCGCGAAGGACCGCGACCTGGAGTACCTCGCGTTCAGGCTGTGGGGGCAGCCCGGGCTGGCGTCGGTTATCTTCTTCGACAACCGGGAGGCGCTGGCGCACAACCCGGAGAACGTCCTCCCGGGCATGACGCTACGCATCAGGAAAAGCCTCGCCGGCGCGACGACGTACGTGGTGGGGACGCGGCGCCGGCTGACGCGGATGGGCGGCAGCTTCGTCTATCGCGAGGTGCCGGGCGGCGAGTCCATCTACGACGTAGCCGAGAAGGTTATGGGCTCGCGGTACCTCTACGATAAGCTGGTGGCCGCGAACGGGCTCGAGCCGCCGTACGAGCTCGCGGAGGGGCAAGTCCTCAAGGTGCCGGCGTTGGCTCGAGCTGGGAAGCAGCGGCTGGCCGCGGCCGCGGCCCGGGCTCGCGAGCTCGTCGAGGTAACGTAGCGTGACGGTTTACCGACCCATATTCGACGTGAAGATAGGCGACGTGCGCGTCAGCAACGTCGACCCGACGACGCCGGTGGGCGCGCTGTCGTTTATCACGGTGTTCTCGAGCCGGCGGCCGGAGGCGGACACGGCACGCATCGAGTTCCCGTACGACGTTCGCGGGCTCGACATCAGCACGTTCAGCGAGGGGGACGACGTGGCGATCGCGCTCGGGAACGTTCCGGGCACTAGCGCGGAGGTATTATTCGTCGGCGAGGTCGTCACGGTGGGCCCGGACAAGCCGGTGTGGCTGGAGTGCAAGGACGCGCTACACGCGCTGGGGAAGGAGCCGGTGAACAAGGTCTACAAGAACGTGGGCCCGGGCGGGATCGGCGACGTGGTGGCGGAGCTGGCGGGCTCGAGCGTGGGCGTGGAGATGGGCGACGTGCCGCCGCAGTTCGAGCTGAAGCGGTTCCGCTGCGACCACTGCACGCCGCGGTTCGCGCTGCGAGAGCTGGCCGCCAAGGTGGGCGTCGATTTCTACGCCGTTCCCGGGCAAAAGAAGATTTACTTCGGCTACCCGTTCGCCGAGCTGACGGGCCGGCAGGATTTCGTCCCGGTCTTCGAGTACGGCCTCAATATTCTGGAAGAGGGGACGTTGGCCTACCGCGAGAAAAGTCCGGTGGGCCAGGTGGTCGTGTACGGCGTCGACGCCTCGTTCAAGGAGCGGACCGTAAA
>JAZGGY010000136.1:0-9044 GCA_036480675.1 bacterium
GACGCGGTGCTGGCGTCGCTGGGCAGCCACAAGGACCTCGGCGTCCACACCGAGATGTTCTCCGACGGCGTCATCGACCTCCTCGAGGAGGGCATCGTTACCAACGCCCGCAAAACGCTCCATCGCGGCAAAGTCATCGCCGGCTTCGTCCTGGGGAGCCACCGCCTCAACGAGTACATCGACAACAACCCGGTCTTCGAGTTCCACCCCCAGAACTACGTCAACGACCCGTTCATCATCGCCCGGAACGAGAAGCAGGTGGCGCTCAACTCCGCCATCGAGGTGGACATCACGGGCCAGGTGTGCGCGGACTCCATCGGGACCCACATATACTCCGGCTTCGGCGGCCAGGTGGACTTCATCCGCGGCGCGGCGTACTCGAAGGGCGGTAAACCCATAATCGCGCTGCCCTCCACGACGAAGGACGACGAGATATCGCGTATCGTCAATACGCTAAGGCCGGGCGCCGGCGTCGTGACCAACCGCGCCGACGTGCACTACGTCGTGACGGAGTTCGGCGTCGCGTCGCTGCACGGCCGCTCGCTTCAGCAGCGCGCCAGGGAGATGTTGAACATTACCCACCCGGCCTTCCGCGAGGACCTGGAGCGGGCGGCGAAGGAGAGGAAGTTGGTGTAACTTAATGGGCGAATTTTCCGCGTGAACCCGGGTTAGGACGCCCAGTTTTTTAAGTAAAGCGAGGGTATTAAAACCCGTAAAAAACGCTTGACAAAAGCCGGGGAGTTTTCTAATTTGAATGGAGGAAGGTTGTTTTTATTTGATAGCGTGTTCCTTATGCTTTTTTAACGTTATTAATTAGTAAATTAAAGGGTTCCAAAGGGAGCCGTAAGGAAAGTAGGAGATAATATGGAGAACGCTAAGAGGGAAACGTTAGCGGCGATGTTTTTTCGTATTTTAGAAGTAGAGCCGTCTCTAAGAATTAAGGAAGGTATTGAGAACGTAATACGAAGTATACCCGAAACTCACCGAGATGAGCGCGATGCGAAATCCGTACGAAGCTTCCTTTCAGGTATAGGGAATAATTTCCGACGACGAGCCGTTCTTAATCCTGTGTGGCTCGGAGCGGAACCGAACGGGATACACTTCCATTTTTATCTTGTAAACGCCCAAGCGGGGTGGCTTCGGCGCCTTTTAGAACAAACGAAACTTGTAGGAAAAGGTATTTCGCATTTCGTCCTGTATGGGATCTGGGATTCGTTGATAATATTATCGGGGGATAAAAGCGAAGCCGACGAATTAATGAAAAAAATCCAAGGTACTACTTACCATGATCTTACTCCGTTCTCGGCAGTAAGCGTTCCCCTTTTTCATCGGTATAAGAAAAGAATGCTTGAAGAACGGCTCGACTCATACGGGCCTCAAGTAATAAATGCACTTGTTGATGATTATGATAGAGAAGAATTTCAGTCTCAAAAGGAAGAACTCGAAAACAAGGGCATAATCTTAGGCCCGATTTGGGTATCGGACTCTTTACCTATATCAAGGGTAACCGCTTACGTCGGTATAAATTTAAGGGCGGGAAGCCATGCGTTATCCGGAAGCGAGGTTATGGAAAACCTATTCGGGAATGATATTTTACGTACTTGTATAGTTAACCTATTCGAGATAGAAAGGGGCTATCCTTTTCATTATTTTGTAAAATTGGTCTGTAACGATTTAGACGAATTAGACCAAGCTACGGATGCTATCAGTTTTGCCCGAATCGGAAGGGTTGGCCTTGACGGGAATACATTCGTTGTTGCTAGCGGAAAAGATGAACTACCGGTTTATAACTTGGGAAGGGAAATCGGTATTATTCCTTCCGTCGATTTAGGATATTTTGAAGACTTAGCCACTCGCGAAGTTTCAGAATTAGGTACCAGTGCGGTTACTGCTTTTAACAGAATGGAGGGTGCAACTCAGTTAATCGTATTGAGGAGTTTATCTGAGTTAAGAATAAGACAAGAGTATGGCCCTTGGGATAATGAGCGGGAGGATTGTATTCGTACCGCTATACTTGCTTTCGCGCGTGCTTGCATTGAACATGGGCCAAAAGTATCAATATCACATATGACGGGTCCGGTAAGTCAGATAGCCACTAGTGTTGAAGGCTTTTTAAAACGCGCTTTTAGGCTTACTGCGGAAGCGGTATATGGAAGAGATTACAGCAAAGCTCAAAAGGAACTCCAGTTACCGACGAAGGACTTCAGAAAGCTCAGTTTGGGGAAAGTGGCAGAAGCGCTTAGTCGAGTAAAAAAACACAAGGACTTCGGTTTCTTATGGGTTACTTTGGACGATGACTGGTTGGATAGGCTAAAAAATTTCGCCGATTTAAGGAACGTTTGGGTCCACAACGGGATTCCTAATACCTATACTAGTGAGAGGGTCATTGATGAAGCACGACGAATATTAGTCGAGGGTATTGATTTACTTAGGTGGATCGCGGAAATAATCCAAGCTTTAAAATACGATCCCCCGTCTGGAGAGAGGCAATCAGTATTAAACGATTTGCCGGAAAAACCTCAAGGTAGACCGTCCGGTATTTTTATTAGTTACTCAAGCAAGAATAAAGATATTGCGGAACGGATCGCAAATGGTCTCAATGCGTTAAACTACGTTGTATGGTACGACGCTTGGGCTATTGGCCCCGGCGACTCGATTATCCAGAAAATAAACGAAGGCCTCGCGGAGAACGACATATTGCTAATACTTTTGAGCCCTGATTCTGTAAGTTCTGAGTGGGTTAAACGGGAATTGGATACGGCCTTGACGCATCAGCTTTCCGGTCAAAATGTTACTGTTATTCCAATTTTGATTGAGAAATGCGCGATCCCTGCTACTCTTACGGCGATACGTTATATTGAAATGACCGAAGATTTCCAAAAAGGATTTGTCGAGCTTTTAGGTAGCTTAGCCCGGAAGTGATCGGCGCGGGGGTTGTTTAAAGGTTGCCTAGATGTAAGAAAGTGTAAAGCCCTTAGGCTAGTACCGAGTTAGCGGAACTTGAGGGTTTTACAACCGGGTTCACAGTAGCTAATAAGTTAATATTCCTTTAAAAGAAATTATTCGGTTTAATCGAATAGAAACCCGGCCCTCGCGGCCGGTTTTTTTATCGCCGCCGTCGGCCCACGAAAACGCTTGCCGCTGAGGCCGTTTTTTATTACGGTCGTACCGCTTAATAGCGACGTTGACTTATGGAACGCCTCTCCTCGGAAGAGCAGAAAGAATTCGTAACGCGGATCCCCAAAGTGGAGCTGCACCTCCACCTGGAGGGGGCGATTCCGCTCGAGACGTTGCTCCGGTTCATCCGCCGCGCCGGGACCGAGCCGGACATCCGCACCGTCGACGAGCTGCGCCGTCGCCTGGCCTACCCGGACTTCCAGGGCTTTCTCGATACCTGGGTGTGGAAGAACACGTTCATCACGGAGGTGAACGACTTCGCCGGGATAACGTACGACGTCCTGGCCGACCTCCACGCCCAGAACGTCCCGTACGTCGAGATGCACTACTCCCCCGGCGATTACCGCGACCGGGGCTTTACGCTGGCCGGCGTCACCGAGGCCGTGCTCGCCGGCGTGAGCCGGGCCCGCCGGGATTTCGGCCTCCGCTGCAATCTGATCCTGGACCTGCTGTGGGGCGCCACCGTCGAGGAGGCGTGGGGGTGGTTGGAAGAGGCGACGCCGTTCCTGGGCCGGGGCGTCGTCGGCGTCGGCCTGGGCGGGAACGAGCAGAAATCCCCGGCTCGGGCCTACGCCGAGCTCTACCGCGAAGCCCGGAAGCGCGGCTTTCGCCTCACCGCCCACGCCGGCGAGGCGCTCGGGCCCGAGTCGGTCCGGGCGGTTATCGACGAATTGGGCGTCGAGCGTATAGGCCACGGCGTAAGGGCGTGTGAAGACCCGGACCTAGTAGAATTATTAAAAGAACGCCGCCTCCCGTTGGAGGTATGCGTGACGAGTAACGTCATGACCGGCGTGTACCCTTCGGCGGCGGCCCATCCTATAAGGAGCCTTTTCGAGCAGGGTCTCGTGGTGACCGTCAACGCCGACGACCCCACCATGTTCCATACCACCCTCAGCGACGAATATCTCGTTCTGCTTCGGGACCTGGGCTTTACGCCGGAGGATTTAAGGACGTTGAGCCTGAACGGCGTGGAAGCTTCGTTTTTACCCGAGGCCGAAAAGAGCGGCCTCCGGGCGAAGTTCGAGAAGGAATGGCGCGCGCTCGGGTCCGAACTCGTGTAACGGCGGCGCCGGGGCGTTGGTCGAGGTTCACCCGGCCCCCGCGGCCGGTTTTTATTTTCCCTCATAGCGCGAACGAAAAATAACCTTGACGGCGGCTCGAGCCGCTGTTAATTATGGGGTTGGTCAAAAGAGGAGGTTACGAGATGTGCCGCGTATATAGAGTTTTAAATATAAGCGCCGCCTTGGCCGTCGCGACGGCCGGCGTCGCCTTGGCCGATTCGTGGCTCGCGGCCACGGAGCAGGACTACTACGCCGTAAACGAGGCGTACTATTTGCACGTCGTCCCGGGCGACGGCTCGACGCCGGCCCGGGGGACGCTATATCACCTCTTCGTAGGGGGAGGCGAGGAGGAGGTGTGGAGCCGCGACCTCGAGAACGCCGTCGCGCCGGTTACGGTCCTCATCTCGGGCGACGGCCGGTACGTCGTTACCTCCGACGACTGGGGAGGCGTCGGCTACGGCCCCAACGTCGTCGTGATATACGGCCCGGAGGGCGTCGTCGTTAAGAAGTTCGCGCTGGAGGACTTGTTGACGGAAGCGGAGATCGCGATCGTGCCCCACTCCACCAGCTCGCGGTGGTGGCGCGGCGAACACGAGCTCGACGAGACGAATGACGTCGTCATATTAAAGGTCATCGCGGGAGGTATGACCGAGGAGGGGAAGGCGCGGACGCGCGACCTTCGCGTCGCCCTCGCGACGGGCGAGGTGCTGCCGTAGCGGCACAGGCCAAGGCCGCGGCGCGTCCCGGTTTTGTGCGAAAGGAAGACGATGCACTTTAAAAACGTCGTAGCCATATACCCCTACTATTACGAGGTCCCGGTATACGAGTTCTTCCCGCCGCTGGGCCTGGAGTACGTCGTCGCCGCGGTGGAGGACCTGCTCGAGGACGTGTGCGTGGTCGACTTGCGCTACGAGGAGGATTTCGAGGGGGTCGTGGGCGGCGGCGCGGACCTGTTCTGCGTGAGCGTGAACTGGCCTTACGAGTTCGACTCGGTGTGCGAGGTTATCCGGTCGCTGCCGGCGGAGGCGACGACTGTGGTCGGCGGCAAGTTCGCCACCGAGAACGTGGAGGAGCTGTTCGCGCGGTGTCCCAACGTAGACGTGATCGTGCGGGGCGACGGCGAGGAGACGCTCCGCGAGTTCGTCCGGGCGGGCTCGCCGGCGAACGTTGACGGCCTGTCCTATCGCGACGACGGCCGCGTCGTCCACAACGCCAACCGCCGCCTGGCCGCCGTTTCGGACACGCTGTACCCGAACCGGAAGAGACGGCGCTACCGGTACAAGATTAGCTTTCAGAAAGTAGGGCTGGGGTACAGCTTCGACTCGCTCGTGAGCTCGCAGGGGTGCCCGTTCAACTGTAAGTTCTGTTCGTTCAAAATGAACCCGCTGGGCCAAAAGCGCGACTGGTCGGCGCGTTCGCCGGCGTCGGTGCTCGCGGAGCTCAAGGAGATAGACGCCAAGGTCGTGGCGTTCGTCGACGACAACTTCTTCGCCGACATAAAAAGGGTGGAGGAAATATGCGACCTCATAATCGAGGCGAAGCTGAATAAATTCTTCCTGGCCAACGCGCGGATCTCGGTCGCGGACCACCCCGACCTCCTGAAGAAGATGTACCGGGCCGGCTTCCGCTTGCTGATGATCGGCCTGGAGTCGGCCCAGGACAAGAGCCTGAAGCAGCTGAACAAGGGCTTCAAGACGGCGGACGTGCGAAAGGCTTTCGCGGTCCTGCGAGAGTCGAACATGTTGACCAACGGCTATTTTATCGTAGGTCTCATGGGCGAGACGGAGGAGGAGATGCTCCAGATCGTCCCCTTCGCCCGGGAGATAGGCATCGACCTCATAAGCCCCAACCGGCTGCGGTACGAGAAGTATTCCGGCCTGGCCCGGCTCGTGGACGAAAGCGACGATTACTACGTCGGCGAGGGCAATCGCGTGTTCTCGAAGCGGTACGGCCCGAAGGATATTAACCGGATCGTGAAGCGGATCAGCTCCGGATTTTTCGACCGCCGTCAAATTTGGGCCGTCGTCAGGAAGGGCCTGCGCATCGGCTTCCCCGGGTGGAAATTTTACCCCCACCTTGTCTTCGGCCTGCCGCGCATCATTTCGCGGGCCAAGAAGCGAAGGAAGCGCCTCCGCGCGAAGGCGGCCTAGAGCGTCGGCGTCCCGCCCGGGTTCGACGCGCGTTTGGGTTACGAAGAAAAGCCGCGGCGGTTCGTCAAATATATGTACGGAAAGGCCGATGGATAAGAGGTCGCTCAAGCGCGCTATAGGCGCCGAGTTTTGGCGGGAGAGTTCGGCCCGGCTCCCTTCGGAGGAGGCGGCGGATGTCTTGCGCGAACTCGTCGCGTACGTCGTCGACGGATGGGCGCGGCGCGTCGACGAGGTGAAGACGGTAGGCGGCGAGGGCGTCATCTTTCTCTCGCGGGGCCGGCCGTTTTTGACGGTCAACGTGGGCCGCAAGAACCTGCGCGTGTACGTGCACCCGCCGGCGGGGGCGCTCTTCGAGCCGAAGACGACGTTCGACGTGGAGAAGTTCCGGTTCTGGGAGGGTTCGTACCGGAAGACGTCGGCGAAGCACAACGCGCTGAGCTTCTGGATTTCGAAGCGGGAGCACCTCCGCGACGCCGAAAAAATAATAGGCCATATCCCGAAAACCCGGGCGGAGGCGAAGCCGTGAGCCGCGGCCGCGAGGCGGCGGCCTTTGGAGAGATGCGTAAGCGGTTAATAGCGACGCTGGCTTTCCTCGCCTGGGCGGGGGCCGTGGGTTTCACCTCCTGTTCGGAGGCGGAAACGCCCGAGGGGATCGACGTATACACGTACGAGGTCGTCAACGTCTACCCCCACGACGTTGAGGCCTGGACGCAGGGTCTCGCGTTCTACGACGGCTTCCTGTACGAGAGCACGGGCCTTTACGGTAAGTCGTCGCTGCGACGGGTACGGTTGGAGACCGGCGAAATCCTCCAGAAGCGCGAACTGGCCGAGGAGTACTTCGCCGAGGGGATCGCCGTGTGGGGCGACCGGGTCGTGCAGCTCACGTGGCTCGCGAGGCGCGGCTTCGTCTACGACCGCGAGACCTTCGCGCTTAAGGGCGAGTTCTCCTACGCCTCCTCCGGGTGGGGCCTGACGCACGACGGCAAACGGTTTATCATGAGCGACGGCTCCGCGACGCTGCGCTTCCTGGACGCCGAGACGTACGAGGAGACGGGGCGCGTGGACGTCTTCGACGACGGCGGCCCGGTGCGTAAGCTCAACGAGCTGGAGTACGTCGGCGGGTACGTCTACGCCAACGTTCATCCCACGGACCGCGTCGCCGTAATATCGCCCGAGACGGGCCGGGTGGTCCGGTGGCTGGACCTGGCGGGCTTGCCGAAGCGCGGCGGCTTCCGCCCGGGCGAATCGGAGTGTCTGAACGGCATCGCGTACGACCCCTCCTCGGGCCGTCTCTTCGTCACGGGCAAGTTCTGGCCGCGGCTGTTCGAAATTAAGCTGGTGGCGCGTTAAAATCGCCCGGCCGGCGGCGAAGCGATGTCGGAGGGCGACCCGGCCGGGAGAATTGGCGGTAAGGGAGTTGGCGGCGAGCAGAGCTAAGGAGGCGTAGCGATGGGGAAGGAACTCGAAGAGTTGCGGGCGGCGTCCGCGGCTTCCGGGCGCGGTATGCCGTTTAAGGTCTAAACTTTTTGGGGGGCGGAGGCGTCTTATAACGGAAACCGGAGGTGTATCCTACGATGAAGAAGTTCGCGTGTTTAGCGTTGTTAGCTTCTATTAGCTCGACGGCCCTGGCCGCGGCCTCGCCCCCCGAGCCTCTCCCCTCCCCGCCGCGGGACGAGACGTTGTTCGGCCCCGGCGATTTCCACGTCGGCTACTTTGGCGCTCCGGTTTTGAAAGCGGCCGAAGTGCAAGGGAATTGGGCCCTGTTGCTCGGCGGCCGCGGCGGCGTGGTCCTGGGGCATACGCTCGCCTTTGGCGTCGGCGGCTACATATGTACCGAGGTCCTAAACCAGGATATTTATACGTATGAGGGCCCGCCCGATTTTATTTTTATGTACGGAGGCCTGGAGGTGGAGTATATCCTCTTCTCCCATAAATTGGTCCACGCTACCGGGCAGGCCTTGGTCGGGGGAGGCTCGTTGGTGGAGGAGCAGAACGACGAGTCGTACCACTACTGGAGGAACCAAATCTACGACGCCTTTTTCGTGGTGGAACCGGGCGTTAGCGTGGAGCTCAACGTCCTGCCGTTTTTCCGCGTTGCCGTGGGCGGCGGCTACCTCTTCGTTGACGGCGTCGAGCTTCCGGGGATGGCCGACGAGGACCTGGCCGGGGTTACGTATACGTTGCAGTTCAAGTTCGGTAATTTCTAAATTTAAAGGTTGACACGGACAAGCGTCGCCGCGGCCTTCGGGCCGCGGTTTTTTGTCGGGAAAATATGTTTGGGTTGCGGCGCCGGGTTATGGTAAATTTCCCCGTGCATTTGCGGGACGTAATCGGGCGGCGGGTTCCGCCGGAGCCGTGGGCCGAGGGCGAGAACATCCCCTGGGACGACCCGGCGTTCAGCGCGCGGATGCTGGCCGAGCACCTGAGCCAGGAGCACGACGCCGCCAGCCGCCGACTCGAGACGATCGACAAACAGGTCGAATGGGTCCACAACGAATTATTGTCGGGAAAGGCCGCGAAGGTCCTGGACCTCTGCTGCGGCCCGGGCCTGTACGCGAGCCGACTCGCCCGCCTCGGCCACGAGTGCGTGGGAAGTGACTACTCGCCGGCGTCGATAGAATACGCCGAGGCCGAGGCGCGCCGGGAGGGCCTGGCC